>NZ_JBEYER010000054.1:0-50193 GCF_040634005.1 Micromonospora sp. NPDC007271 | reverse complement strand
GCCGGTGTGGGGGTTGGGGCGGGGTAACGTAATTTGGGGGCGGGCGGGGGCCGGGGTGCGGCCGGGGGGGGGGGGGGGGGGCTCCCCCCCAAACCCCAGGCCGGGACAGGTGGGTCAGCGCATGCGGGAGACGATGCCGGTGTCGTAGTCGCCGGAGCGGAACTCGGCGTTCTCCAGCAGCTCGGCGAAGAAGGGCAGGTTGTTCTTCGGGCCGACGATCTCGAACTGGGCCACCGCCGCCTTCGCCCGCTCGACGGCCTCGGTGCGGTCCTTGCCGCTGACGATCAGCTTGGCCATCAGGCTGTCGTAGAACGGGGTGACCGTGTTGCCGGCCACGTAGCCGGAGTCGACGCGGACGCCTTCGCCGGCCGGTTCGTTCCAGGTGGTGATCGCACCCGGGCCGGGCAGGAAGCGCTTCGGGTCCTCGGCGTTGATGCGCAGCTCGATGGCGTGCCCGCGCGGGGTGAGCGCGTCCGGGTCGAAGGTCGGGGGCAGGCCGGCCGCCACCCGCAGCTGCTCCTCCACCAGGTCGACGCCGTAGACGTACTCGGTGACCGGGTGCTCGACCTGGAGCCGGGTGTTCATCTCCAGGAAGAAAAATTCTTCGACGCCGGAGCCGTCACCCTTGAAGTCCCGCTGGCGCGGGACCAACAGGCACTCCACCGTGCCGGCGTTGCGGTAGCCGACCGCCTCACCGGCCCGGACCGCCGCCGCGAGGAAGCGCTCGCGCAGCTCCGGCGAGACCGCCGGGGACGGCGACTCCTCCACCAGCTTCTGGTTGCGCCGCTGCACCGAGCACTCCCGCTCGCCGAGAGCGACCACCCGGCCGTCGGCCAGGCCGAGGATCTGCACCTCGACGTGGCGTACCCGGGGGAAGTAGCGCTCGATCAGCACCGAGCCGTCGCCGAACATCCGCTCGGCGAACGAGCGGACCTTGTCGTACTCGGTGCGCAGCGCGGCCTCGTCGGTGGCCACGCCCATGCCCATGCCGCCACCCCCGGCCGCCGCCTTGACCATGACCGGGTAACCGATCTCCGCGGCGGCGGCGACCGCCGCGTCCAGGTCGGCCGCCGGGTCGGTGGTGCCGGGCGCGACCGGCACCCCGGCCGCCGCCATCAGGTTCCGGGCGTTGATCTTGTCACCCATCGCGGTGATCGCGTCCGCGCCGGGCCCGACCCAGATCAGGCCGCTGGCCTCGACCGTACGCGCGAAGTCGGCGTTCTCCGACAGGAAGCCGTAGCCGGGGTGGATCGCCTGCGCACCGGTGGACTTGGCGGCGGCGAGGATGGCCTCGACGTTCCGGTAGCTCTGGGCCGGGTTGGCCGGGCCGACACAGACCGCCTCGTCCGCCTCGGTGACGAACGGCAGGCCGGCGTCGGCCTCCGAGTGCACCGCGATCGCCCGGATCCCGAGCTTCTTCGCGGTACGGATGATCCGGCGCGCAATCTCGCCCCGGTTGGCGATCAGCAGCGACTCGATCATGCTCTCCTCCAGCGTCCAGGGGTGGGGACGCTGTCAGCCAACCACGGCCCGCCCGTTGTGTAAGGAGGGGCCCCCTCTTAACGCCTCGGCGTGTAGCAGGGGCCCCGTCATAACAGGAGCGGGCCGTCAGGCGGGGTTGGTGGGGGCGAGGAGGGCGGCCAGGGTGGCGCCGCGCAGCAGCTCGGCCCGGCGGCGGCGGTCCACCTCGCCGCCGAGGAACGGGGTGGAGTTCATCAGGCCGAACGCGGCGTGGGCGAGCACCCGCGCCTCGCCGTCCGGCAGCCCCGGGTGCAGGGCGGTCAGCACCGTCACCCACTCCTCGACGTACATCCGCTGCAGCCGGCGGATCCGGCGGCGCGGCTCGTCGGGGAGGCGGTCCAGCTCGTGCAGGTGCAGGGCGATCACCGCCGGATTGGCCAGCGCGAAGTCGACGTGGAAGTCGATCAGTGACTCCAGCACGGCGCGCGGGTCGTCCGGGTGGTTGGCCGCGCGCTCCTGCCCACCGGCGAGCAGGCCCTCGCTGACCGGGATCAGCGCGGCGACCAGCATGGCCTCCTTGCCCGCGAAGTGGTGGTAGAGGGCCGGGCCGGTCACCCCGGCGGCCGCGCCGATGTCGTCCATCGACACGCCGTGGTAGCCGCGGGCGGCGAAGAGCCCCACCGCGATCTCCAGGATCTCGTCCCGCCGGGACCGGCGTCGACCCGTCGCTCCGTTCACCGCACCCCGCGTCCGCTGTCCCACCGTCACCGGGCCAGCCTAGACCTCGGACGCGAAGCGGTGGAGGTTCGGTTACCCGTCGGTTGCCTCACCCCGTCCGCCGCGGGTCGTCCGTCCCGTCCGCTTGACCCTCGACCCGGTGCAGGCCGCAGGGTCCATCGGCATGACCGCTCCCGCCCTCGGCCGCAACTACCGGCTGCTCTGGTCCGCCGCCGTCTCCTCCCGGTTCGGCGACGCCCTGCGTACGCCCGCCCTGGCCCTGCTGGCTGCCACGCTGACCCGCGATCCGCGGGCGATCGCGGCGGTGACCGTCGCCGGGCAGCTCCCGCCGCTGCTCCTCGGCCTGCTCGGCGGCGCGTACGCCGACCGGTGGGACCGCCGCCGGACGATGGCGGCGGTGGACGGGGCGCGGGCCGTCGTGGTGGCCGCCCTGGCCGTGCTGGTGGCGACCGGACGGGCCGGCATCGCCGCCCTGGTGGCGGTCGCGTTCCTGCTCGCCGCCCTCGGCACGCTCTTCGACGCGGCCTCGTTCGCCGTACTGCCCTCGCTGGTGCCGCCGGCCGCCCTGCCCACCGCCAACGGCCGCCTCCAGGCCGGCAGCGCCGTCGCCGGTGGCTTCCTCGGCGCCCCCCTCGCCGGCCTGCTCTTCGCCCTGGCCGCCCCCCTCCCGTTCGCCCTAGACGCCGTGACCTTCACCCTCGCCGCCCTCCTGCTCCTCGCCCTACCCCCCACCCCCACTGCGCGATCTTGCACTTACGGTCCCGCAAAAAGCGCCGAAAAGGGATATATCGGCGTCGGCAACTGCAAGATCGACGAGGGCGGGGGCGGGGGTGGGGGGTGGGGGGCGGTTTGGGGGGAGATCTGGGCGGGGGTGCGGTGGGTGCGGGGGGAGCGGGTGTTGTTTCGGGTTTCCCTTGCGTCCATGGGGTCGAACCTGGCCATCAGTGGACTCCTGGCGGTGCTGGTGCTCTACGCGCAGGAGGTGCTGCGGGTGCCGGCGGCGGCGTACGGGCTGTTCGCGGCGGGAGCGGTGGTCGGCGGGCTGGTCGGGGCGCTCGCCGCCGGACGGGTGGCGAAGCGTTTCGGCACCCTGCCCGCACTACGCGGGGTGCTCCTCGGGCAGACCGTCGCGCTGACCGCGTTCGCGCTGACGCGGCACCCGCTGGTCGGCGGCGTCGCGCTGGCCTGCTTCGCCGCCGGCACAACAACCTGGAACAGCCTCTGGTCGGCGTACGGCCAGCGGCACGTGCCTGCGGAGCTGCTCGGTCGGGTCGGCGCCGCGCAGCGGGTGATCGGGTTGGCCAGCGCGCCGGTCGGGGCGGCGCTGGCCGGGTTCGCCGGGGAGGCGTACGGGTTGGCCCCGGTGGGCTGGGCGGCGGCTGGGATCTTCGCCCTGGTCACCGTGGCTGCCTGGCGAACGCTGAGCGGCACCGGCGGACGTGCCGAGCGCCGGGTGGAGCCGGCCGCCCGTATCTAGGCTGAGAGGAACGGCGGGAGGAGGGCGGGGTGACGCAGCACGACGAGACGCGCCTCAGGTGCCGACGGCGGAGGCTGGCGGGAGCCCTGCTCGCCGGGTCCGGGCTTTTCGACGGTCTCGCCGGGGCGAGCGACCTGGACGACGACAGGTACGTGGTGGATGGCCCCGAAGGACTGCTCCACCTCGACCTGACCGGTTGGTCGTGGGCGCACCTGGGGATCACGGTACTGGTGGTGCTGGGCGGGGTGCTCCTCTTCACCACCCGCCCCTGGTCGGTCCGGCTCGCCGCGGTGGCCGCGGTGGCCACCATCCTTCTCCACCTGGTCATGCTCCCGTTCGAGCCGGGCTGGGCCGTGATCTCGATCGGGCTCGCGGTGGCGGCGCTGCGGCTGCTCTGGCTGGTCCGGCGGCCAAGCGCTCGGGCCGACGACGTCAGCGGCAGACCTTGTCGCTGAAGGCCGGGTCGGGCAGCCGTTCGCCCCGCCAGACCGGGTTGAGGCGCACCGGCAGCGGCGGAGCCTGCCAGGCGGCGGAAAGATCCTGGATCAGCTTGTAACCGCGCTCGGGCGCGCTGACCGATGCCCCTTCGAGGAAGTTCAGCAGACTTGCCTGGACCACCGGCCGAGTGAGCAGACCACCGTGCACGGACGGCATCTGGAAGACCGGAACGGCGGCGTACTCGCCCGGCGGAGCCTCGGTGGCGGTGGTGGTCGGCAGGAACGCCACGATCCGCACGCCGGGGACCGGGCACATGAGGTCGTTCCGATAGAAGGGGGCGTTGTCGAGGATCGACCGGACGAACGGCTCGTCCGGCCCGCTGCCGCTCATCGCGAGGACGTCGGCCAGGCGGAAGAGGACTCGCAGCTCCCAGCCGGCGGCAACGCCCCAGCCCTGCGAAACCCCGGGCGGCGGGTAGTAGGACCGGCCGGCGTTGATCAGCGGGCTGAACATGGCCAGGATGTTCACCGGCGAATGCGCCCGCTGGGCCAGGTAGGTCCGGGAGACGATGGCCCCCTCGCTCTGCCCGACCAGGGCCACCGGCCGGCCGGTACGTCGGTGCAGCAGTTCCACCTGCGTGTTGAGCATCGCCACGCTGGACTCGATCGACCGGTAGGTGTCCCGGAACCCGAACGGCAGGGGCCGGCCCTGCGAATCCAGCCCTCGATAGGAGAACCACTGCACGTTCGGGTCGACGGGAGGTTCCCCGTCGTAGACGCTGCCGTGCCCGGCAACGAAGATCACCGCGTGCCGGACGGCGGACGGCAACGGCCGGTCGAACAGCACGACCGACGGCGGCTTGCCCGACCGGCCGGGCAGGGCCGCAATCGCCGGCTGCACGACGACCGGCACGATGAAGGCGAGCAGGATCGCCAGCGGGGCGGCGGGCACCCGCGCCCAGCGGGCCGGCCGGCGCGGCAGCAGGGCGGCGGCCACGGTGCGCTGCCAGAGCAGCCCGTTGACCGCCCCGGCGACTGCCGCCACCGGCGCCGTCCACCCGATCGGCACTGCCCAGATCACCGCCCCGCCCACGGTGAGCACCACGAAGTTGAGCAGGGCCCAGCCGACCAGCTCGATCGAGGGCAGCCCGCGCCACCAGTCGCCGACCACGGCGGAGCGTTGCAGGAACGGCGCGAGCAGGAACAGCGGCAGCAGCGAGGCGAGCAGCAGCCAGGAGAGGGCGACCACCGAGGCGGCGATCGACAGGGCCGCCCAGGGCGACACCACCACGACGACCAGCACGGTCAGCGCGAGGTTCCGCCGGGCCAGCCAGCGCAGGCTCGGCCGGGGCACCTGCCGCGGCCAGGCCAGGACGACCAGCGCGGTGGTGAGCGACGCCCGGAGCAGGATGAGCCCGACCAGTCCGATCGCAAAGGTCGACCACGAGTCGTGGTAGACCAGCAGCCACCGCAGGTCGTGGTACGTGTCGTACGGCCAGACCGCGGTGACCTGCGCAGCCAGCCCCTCGGCGGCGCGGAACCGGAACGCGTCGAGGACGATCCCCTCGACGGCCGGCGGGACGGCGGCCACCGCGAGCAGCGCCACGAACCGGTTGTCCAGACGACGCACGCCCCCTCCCTCGGCTGCTCCGGCGACCGCTTACCCAGCCAGCCTGCCCTGTTGGAGGCCGGGTGCAGGAGACAACGCCGGATCGCCCCCCGGTCGGGCTCAGCGGGCGAGGCCGCCCGGCTGGTCGCCCTTCACGACGGGGGCGCGGACCAGGTTGCCCCACTCCGTCCACGAGCCGTCGTAGTTGCGAACCTGCGGGTAGCCGAGCAGGTGGTGCAGCACGAACCAGGTGTGGCTGGACCGCTCGCCGATCCGGCAGTACGCCACCACGTCGTCGGACGGGCTCAGGCCGAGCTGGTCGGCGTAGATGGCGCGCAGTTCGTCGGTCGACTTGAAGGTGCCGTCGTCGTTCGCGGCGGACTTCCACGGCTTGTTGACCGCGCCGGGGATGTGCCCACCGCGCAGCGCGCCCTCCTGCGGATAGTCCGGCATGTGCAGCATCTCGCCGGTGTACTCGCCGGGCGAGCGGACGTCGACCAGCGGCCGTCCGGCGGCGACGTGCGCCATCACCTGCTCCCGGTACGCCCGGATCGGCGCGTCGTTCCGCTCCGGCACCGGGTACTCGGCGCGCGGCCGGGTCGTCTTCTCCCGGGTCAGCTCCCGCCCCTCGGCGATCCACTTCTGCCGGCCGCCGTCGAGCAGCCGCACGTCCGGGTGACCGAAGAGGGAGAAGACCCAGAGGGCGTACGCGGCCCACCAGTTGAAGTTGTCGCCGTAGAAGACGACGGTGTCGGTCCGGCCGATGCCCTTGGCCGCGCACAGTTCGGCGAAGCTCTTCGCGTCGAGGTAGTCCCGGGTCACCTGGTCGTTCAGCTCGGTGTGCCAGTCGACCTTCACGGCTCCCGGGATGTGGCCGGTGTCGTAGAGGAGCACGTCCTCGTCGGACTCGACCACCACGAGACCCTCGTCGCCCAGGTGCTCGGCCAGCCACTCCGTGCTGACCAGGCGCTGCGGATCGGCGTACGACTGGAAGCGGGGATTCGGATCAGTCGGCACAGGCATGAGCCCCAAGGTACGCCCGTTCCCGGGCCGACAGCCGGTCTGCCGAAAATCAGCGGCACCGGCGGTCAGGCGCGGCGGTGCACCAGCCGGCCGGCCACCACCGTGGCCAGGCAATCGCCGTCCGCGCCGAACACCGCCAGATCGGCCCGCCCGCCCACCACCAGCGTCGGCGGGCGGGCGTCGTCCACGACCGCCACGTCGTTGCGGACGGCGGCGGCCCGCAGCGCCGGATCGGCCAGGTGTGCCGCGGGAACCGCGGCGACGCCGCGCCGGAACAGCGCGTGCACCCGCTCCCGGGGGGTGGGGGCGGGCGGCAGCGGCCCGTCGTGCACCAGCGCCGGCCCGAGGGTGCCGGCCCACCGCCGCACCCGCACCCCGGGGTACGCCTCCGTCAGCTCGTCGAGCGGGCCGACCGCGCCGATCCGGTCGCCGTCGACCAGGACGGCCAGCCCGGTGGCCGGCTCGGCGTCGAGGGTCGCCCGCAGCAGCGGGGCGGCGTGCAGGGTGAGCACTGTCAGTCGGTGATCGGCCCGAGCGCCGGCCGCTTCGCGGTGACGAAGTCACCGGAGGAGCGACCGGTCAGCCGCCGCCTGATCCACGGGGCCAGGTGCTGCCCGGCCCAGCGCAGGTCGGCGGCGCGGGCGGCCAGCCACGGGGTCGGCGCGGGGTGCGGCGGCACCAGCAGCCACTCTTCGTCGCAGCCCACCCCGAGCGCGGTGAGCACCTGCCCGGCGACCCGCCGGTGCCCGGCCGCCGACATGTGCAGCCGGTCGGTGCTCCACAGCAGGGGGTTCAGGTAGGTGTCGTCGGCGTACAGGTCGACCAGGATGGCGCCGTGGCGCTCGGCGACCTCCCCCACCACCCGGTTCAGCAGGTTCACCCGGGGGGCGACGAGCCGCTGCCCGGGAAGCCGGGCCATCACGTCGGCGAACCGGAAGAGGATCACGTCGGCGCCGCTGCCGCGCAGCTCGCCGATGACCGCGTCGAAGCGGGGGACGAACGAGTCGGCGTCGAAGGTACGCCGCAGCACGTCGTTGCCGCCGGCCGCGAAGCTGATCAGGTCGGGTTTCATGGCCAGGGCGGCCGGCACCTGCTCGGCGACGATGTTCGAGAACAGGCGGCCCCGGATCGCCAGGTTGGCGTACCCGAAGTCGGGACCGGCCTCGGCGGCGAGCCGGGTCGCCACCAGATCCGCCCAGCCGCGGTACGTGCCGTCCGGATAGGCGTCGTTCATCCCCTCGGTGAAGCTGTCACCCACCGCCACGAAGCTGCGCCAGCGCACCGCGCCTCCCTCTGACGTCCCGCCGAGCTACGTTGGACAGTTTGTCACCGCCCGCGCTCTCGCCGCTCGACCCCACGTACGACGTGGCCGAGGTCATCGACGGTGACCGTGACGAAGGTGACAGCGCACCCGCGAGAAGGGGCGGACCGTCGATGGTCCGCCCCTCTCGCGCGCTGGCGGCTGCTACTCGTAGCAGTCCTGCTGGGCAAACTGCAGGCCGACGGACGACACCTTGCCGTTCTGGATCACGATCCGGAACTTCGCGTCCGGGTTACCGGGCACCGGGACGAGCCCGCGGCCGTCCTCGCCGGGGGTGCCGTTCCCGTCCACCGGCCGCCACGTCGGGTACGCCCGGAGCACGTCCGCACGGGGGGAGCCGACGCGGATACCCTCGGCCGTCCTTACTTCCGCCCGCGGCTCGATCGAGGCGACGCCGAGGCGGGTCGACAACCAAACCGCGCCCCCGCCGCCCTTCATCTCGGCTCGGTTGGGGCAGCCCGGCCAGACGCTCGCGTCGAAGCGCTGGAAGTCGCTGATGAGGCCCGTGGCCGCCGCCTCCTTCTTCGACATGCCCAGCTTGAGGGCACCGAGGCCGTCGGGGCCCAGTACCAGGGTTTGCTTGCCGGACGGCCGCCCGGTGTTGGACGGCGTCGTGCCCTTGGACGGCGTGGTGCCCTTGGACGGCGTGGTGCCCTTGGACGGCGACTTCGAGGGTGTCGGGGTGGGGGTGACCTCGACCGGCGGCCCACTGCTGGTGGTCGCCGGGCTGGGGGCCGGTCCCTGACCGTTCGGCCGGATCGCGAGGGCGGTGCCCGTGGCGGCACCGAGCAGCACGAGGGCGGCGGCCGAGGTGGCCACGACCCGCTGGATGCCGAGCCGACGCGAGGTACGCAGGGCGCGGTCCCGCAGATCGACCGGGGCGACCTCGTCGGCCAGGCTGGCAAGGTCGAGTCGTAGGCGATCCTGGTTCATCGGGTGGTCCCTTCCATGACGTACAGCTCGGCGAGTTCCGGGGCGACCCGGCGCAACCTGGCCAGGGCCTTCGAGGTCTGGCTCTTGACGGTGCCGGCGGTGACGCCGAGCATCTCGGCGGCCTCGACCTCGGTGCGGTCCTCGAAGAAGCGCAGGACCAGCACGGCCCGCTGTTTGGCCGAGAGCTTCGCCAGCGCGGCCCGCAGGGTGAGCCGAATCGTGGTCTGCTGGGCGTGGTCGCGGGTCGAGTCGCCTCCGCGCGGCTCGGGCAGGTCGCCCGGCATCGACTCGGCCACCCGGCGTCGCCGCCACCAGGAGACCTGCAGGTGGTACATGGTCTTGCGGGTGTACGCCTCGGCGTTGCCGCTGTCGTGCAGCCGGTTCCACGAGCGGTGGGTCCGGGCCAGCGCGGACTGGACGAGATCCTCGGCCAGGTGCTGGTCACCCGTCAGCAGGTACGCCGAGCGCAGTAGTGCGGGGGTACGAGTTCGCACAAACGAGTCGAACTCACTCAGGAGAGGGTTCACACGAGCCGATCCTTGGGGTGAGGTGCTGCGCCATCGTGACGCCTCCCCAGACGCCACCTTGACCGAGCAGGGTTGCCGCCCCGGCCGGAATGTTCGCGCGGCAGACCGGAGCGCCCGGGGCCACGGTTTGCGTCGCCGTTGCCCCGAAAGGAGGAAGTACCAGTCGAAAGGCGTGCCAGTGGTCCCGCGGCCCGCACTCTGAGGAAGCGTCCACGCGCCGGACAGATGAGCAGCCGAAGGAGCGCACGCCCATGAGTCAGCAGACCCGAACCGAACAGGCTGGACGAGCGGGTGGCACCCCGCCAGCCCGCCAGAACAGGCTCACCAACGAAGACGGCAAGATCATGATCGCCGAAAACGTGGTGCAGAAGGTCGCCGGCATGGCGTGCCGCGAGGTGGCGGGCGTCCACGCCATGGGTACCGCGGGCACCCGCGCGTTCACTGCCATCCGGGAACGGATCCCGGGCAGCAGCGGGCCGAACGTCTCCCAGGGGGTCGGCGTCGAGGTCGGCGAGAACGAGGCCGCCGTCGACCTGGACGTCATCGTCGAGTACGGGGTCAGCATCGCTGATCTGGGGCGGAACATCCAGCGCAACGTGAAGACGGCCGTCGAACGGATGACCGGCCTGAACGTCGTCGAGGTCAACATCAGCGTGGATGACGTGCACCTGCCCGAGGCCGACGGCCAGCGGCAGGAGTCGCGGGTGTCATGACTGCCATCATCGGGCGGCCCGACGCGGTGGTCGACGGCGTCGACGTGGACGCCGTCGCGGCCGCCGTCCGCGCCTGCCCTGACGTGGTGGGCCTGACCGCGGGCTGGGCCGGCGGCCGCACCACCTACCTGCCCGGTCGACAGATCGAGGGCGTGGCAGTCGACGCCGACGCGGTGGTGGTGCAGGTCCGGGGCCGGTGGGGAGTCACGGCCGAGAAGCTCGCCGGCGAGGTCCGGGCGGCGGTGGCCCCGCTGGCTGCCGGCCGCCGGGTCGACGTGGTCATCGCCGATCTGGAGGAGCCACCTCCGGCCGGAGCGGCTGTCCGTACAGCATGATGGGAAGAGCGACAACATGATCAAGTTGATAGGTGTCGGCACCGGCCTGGCGCTGGGTTTCGCCGTGGCGTTCGGCAGCTTCGGTCAGATGGTGATCGTCGGGCTGTTCGCGCTGATCGGCTGGGGGGTGGCGAAGTTCTTCGCCGGTGAGGTCAACCTCGCCCCGTACGTCCAGGGCCGGCGGAGCAGCCAGTGACCGCGATGACCGACGCCGTCTCAGGCGGGCCGGGCCAGCCACCGCAGGAGGAGCTGGGCCGGCTCCACATCCACGACCGGGTGGTGGAGAAGATCGCCGCACGGGCGGCGCGGGAGATCGCCGAGGCGGGCAGCGCGACGCCGCGGGTTCTCGGGCGGTCCCTGCCCGGTGCGGGTCGCTTCGGCATCCGCCGTGCCGACCTGGAGGCCGCCGGGAAGGCGTCCGCCTACATCGAGGGGTCGGCGACCCGCATCGAGTTGTCCATCAGCGTCCGCTGGCCGGCCAGCATCCCGGAGGTCACCGCGCAGGTCCGCGAGCGCGTCCGGGCCCGCGTGTCGGACCTGACCGGGCTACGGGTCCAGGAGGTGGGGATCACCGTCACCGACCTGGTCACCGACCCGGCGGCCGGCCGCCGGGTGCATTGAATCGAGGCCCCAGTGCGAATCACCAACCGTCTGCTCGCGTTCCTGCTGAGCCTGGGGCTGACCCTCGGCGCCGTACTCGTGTTGATCGAGATCGTCGCCCGTGCGGTCGGGGCCAGGCCGATCGTGCTGGACTGGCCCGGCCTCTACCGCTGGGCGTCCGGCGCCACCTGGGGCAGCGGGTTCGTGCGGCTGATCGGTGTCGCCCTCGCCGTCGTCGGGCTGCTCCTGCTCGTCGCGCAGCTCAAACCCCGTAGGCCCCAGCGGCTGCGGCTGCAGCCCGTCGATCCCGCCACCGACGCCGCCGTCACCCGGCGCGGCCTGGCCCGTACGCTGCGGAACGCGGCCCTCGAGGTCGACGGCATCGACGATGCCCACGTCGTGGTCGGCCAGCACCACGTACGCGTCCGTGCCGAACTCCGCGACGGCACCGCACCGGCGATGGACTCGCTGCACCAGGCGGTGGCCTCGGCCGCCCAGCACCGCCTCGACGCGCTGCGCCTGGCCTCGGCACCGACCCTGTCGGTGCGGATCAGCAACGGGGAGCAGCACTGATGCGCGGCGACCGCACCCACCGGATCCTCATCACCGTTCTCGCGCTGATCCTGCTCGCCGCCGGCATCGCGATCCTCCTCGCCGGTGCGGACGCGTTCGGCCGGGGCTTCAGCCGGCGGCACCTGGTCGACAACCCGCCCGCGCACTTCATCGGTGCCCACGGCGGCTGGTTCTGGCCGGTGGCCGCCCTGGCAGCCGCGATCCTCGCGCTGCTCGGCCTGCGCTGGCTCTCCACCGTCGTCAGCATCGAGCCCGGCCAGCGGCGCATCAACGTCAGTCCCGACGGCAGCACGGAGCGGACCGTCCTCGACGCCGGTGCCCTCACCACCGCCGTCAGGGCGGAAGTGGCGGACTGCCCCGGCGTGGACGACGTCGACACCCGGCTCTGGGGCAGCCCGAACGCTCC
Source organism: Micromonospora sp. NPDC007271 (assembly GCF_040634005.1). Taxonomy (NCBI): domain Bacteria; kingdom Bacillati; phylum Actinomycetota; class Actinomycetes; order Micromonosporales; family Micromonosporaceae; genus Micromonospora; species Micromonospora sp. NPDC007271. The sequence continues at coordinate 38,040 of NZ_JBEYER010000054.1, read as the reverse complement.
TCGCCTGGCACTGAGCGTCACGGCCGCTCCCGACGCCGACATCGCCGCCTTGCGCGAGCGGCTCGAAGCCCTCGCCCTGCCCCGCATCCGGTACGCCCTCGGCAAACCGGACCTGCCCGTCACCCTCGACCTCACCTACCGCAGCGGCCGGAGCGTCCGCATCGGCTGACGGGCGCGCGCCAGGGCCCGGTCAGGCCCGTACGAAGTCCTCGCCCAGCACCGCCCGCAGCCGGCTCAGTGCGCGGGCGTTCCGCGTCTTGACCACCGACACGGACACGTTGAGGACGCCGGCGACCGTTTCGACGCTCTGATCCTCCCAGTGGCGGAGCACCACGATGGCCTGGTCACGGAGGGGCAGGGTGGCCAGCGCCCGCAGCAGGGCGACGTGCAACTCCACGGCGCCGTCGGGCCGGTGATGGGGCACCTCGGGTGGCTCGGCGAGCACGAGTTCGGAGTCGCTGCGCCGCTTCTTCTGGTCGAAGACGGCGTTCATCAGCACGCGGCGGCTGTACGCCTCGAGGTTGGTGGTACGCCGGATCCTGCCCCACGCCGCGTACATCTTCGCGAAGGTGATCTGGGTCAGGTCCTGGGCGAGGTGCCAGTCCCGGCACATCAGGTAGGCCGTGCGCCGTAGCTTCGGCGCGGTGGCCTCCACGAACGCGGTGAACTCCGCCTGCCGGGCGGTCTGCGCACGCCGCCGGGCCGCGCCCCACCGGGCCACCAGGCCACGTCCGGCCTCCCCGGGCGATCCTGGGGCGGGGGCGGTCCCGGCATCCGCCATCACCGGTCCGCCCAAACGCTCGCGCCTGCGGGACACACGCTGCCGACCATTTCGTCGACTCCAGGCATACGCCCGACGCGAGCCGCCAGGCCGGCGTACCGCGACCGCCCGACCAGCTTGATCCGGAACGACTCGGGCAGCTGCTCGGCCTTGACGGCGGCGACGAGTTCCGGCTTGTCCTCGAAGGTCTTCCGGAACCTGGCGAGGGCCTCCTCGCGGCTCACGAACCGCACCGTCCGGACGACCGGATCCGCCGCCAGTTCGCGGTTCACCGCGCTGCGCTGCTGATCCGTGACGTCCATGGTCAGGAAGACCGAAACGTCGGTCGCGGTGTTCCGGGCCGGGGACTCGCACGCCGGGTTCACCAGCGTCGCGAAGGCCGCCGGCACCGTCTCCGGTGGCGTCGGGCCGCCCGGCGGCGTCGCCACGTTCACCACCCCCAAGGCCGCGATGGTGGCCACGCCCGCCGCGGCCGCGGCCACCAGCCGGTGTCGGCGGCGGCGCCGGCTGGCATCGGTGGCCATGGCCCGGCCGGCCAGGTCACCCGGCGGCGGCTCGGGCTCGTCAGCCAGAGCACGGTCGAAGAGAAGCCGCAGGTTCTGGTCCAAGGTTCACCTCCGTGGTCCGCTGGACTGCTACCTGTGATGACTGGTTGGGGCACCGGATCGGTCACACCGACCCGCTACCGGTCCGGCGACCGCGGTGGCTCGACCAGGCCCCTCCGGTACCGACCCCAGGCGACGAACCGCTCGAACAGGTCCCGTGGAGTGGGGCCGTCGTGCGGGTTGAGGCGGAACAGGTCGTGGGTGGCCTCGTGGTAGAGGCCGGACAGGTAGATGGCCAGGTCGGCGGGGTTGTCGTCATATTCGACCTTGAGCAGCAGGCGGGCTTCGGCGCACGGCCACGGTTGCCCGCAGGCCCGGCACACCCACAGCGGCCGGATCGGCAGGTGTGGTGGGTGGCCGGGCGGGTAGGGCCGGGGCCGGTCGGGGTACGGCCCGAGGCGCGGGATCGGCAGCGAGGTGGAGAAGCGGGTGTCGGGCCGAATGGACCGGCAGTCAAGCCTCTTCAGCCCCGATCCGCCCATGTACGTCGCGGTGATCGAGGAGGCCGTGCTCCGCCGGGCCGACGAGAGCTTCCGCGGGCTCATGGTGGAGCAGATCGCGCATCTGATCGAGTGCGCCCAGCGTCCGCACATCCACGTCCACATCATTCCGGCCACCGTCGCCCTGCACGTCGGGCTGGTCGGTCCCTTCTCGCTGGCCCGCGGCTCCGACGGCGGCTGGGTCGGTCACCTGGAGACACAGCTCGGCGGCGACGTGGTCGACAAAGATGAGGATCTGGCTATCCTGCTGGCGAGGTGGGAGAGCGTCCGCAGCGAGGCACTGTCTCGCCAGCAGTCGATCGAGCTGATGAAGGATGTGATGACGTCATGGAGCTGACCGGCGCCACCTGGCGCAAGTCCACCCGCAGCGGCACCCAGGGCGACTGCGTCGAGGTGGCCGACAATCTGCCCGGCGTCGTCGGCGTCCGCGACAGCAAGGACGCCACCGGCCCGGTCCTCACCTTCGACCCGGCGGCCTGGCGCACCTTCGTCGCGTACGCCAAGCGCCACTGACTCGGACGGGCTCCGACGTCACCGTGGGAGGTCCGCAAGGTCGCGGAGGGCGGTGCCGGTCTCGTACAGGCTGACCAGTAGCGGCCGTAGCGCTCGTCCGCGCGTGGTCAGGGCGTATCGGGTGCGAGTCGGGAAGCCGCTCAGTCGCTCCCGGGTCACCAACTGGCGGGATTCCAGCTCGCGCAGCCGGTCGGCCAGCACCTTGGCGCTCAGCGACGGCAGGCGTTGGCGTAGCTGTCCGAACGAGCATGGGCCGGACATGAGGTCGCGGAGGATCAGCGTTGTCCAGCGGCCAGCAATAGCGGCGAGAGCCATCTCCACCGGGCAGTCTGGCTCGGGTCGCGTCGTACGCCCCGAGGAATCCAGCACCAGCTCTGGGTCCCAGCCGTGAGTTTCCATTTGGTGACCCACTTCGAGCCTTGCTTGGCTTTCGCCATGGATGTCGATCACGCAGTCAATGGTGCCCTCACAACTGACCCCACCGAGCATCCGGCGGTGTTCGCCCGGGCGTTCAACACCGGCGACGGCACCATCCTCGACCAGATATACGAACCGGACGCGCTGTTCGTCCTGCCCTCGGGGGAACCGGTCAGCGGCGAGGCGCGCAGGGCGGCGAACGATGAGTTTCTCCGCCTCGGTCTGCCGATCACGGTCACGCCCCGACGCATCTACGTCCAGGGCGACCTTGCGCTGCTGATCGTCGACTGGGTTATCGACGGCCGGCTGCCGGATGGCGAGCACGTACACATCTCGGCCACGGCGACCGACGTCGCCCGACGCGGCGCGGACGGCTACTGGCGGTACGTCATCGACAACCCGTTCGGTATCGCGACCGGCAGCGGTGAACCGTGAGGGCCTTTGTAGCGGCGCATGCATGCATAATGAATGCATGGTTGCTCTCCAGATCCGCGACGTGCCGGAAGAAGTACGGGACGCGCTTGCTGCCGAGGCCAAGGCGCGCGGCCAGTCGCTCCAAACGTACCTGCTGGAGTTGGTCGAGACGCAGGCCCGCCGGCTGCGTAACACCGCAATCCTCGATCGCTTCTCCGGCCGGTCGGATGGCACCCGCTCGCTGCCGGGAGAGAGCACGGCGGAGTTGACCGACCAGCGGGAGCGGCGCGGACCGTGGGGAGACGCGGCGTGATCATCGTGGACGCCTCCGTCCTCGCCGACGCTCTGGTCGATGACGGTCCCGTCGGAGACGCGGCGCGATCGGAACTGACCGCGGATCCGCACTGGGCTGCTCCGGGGCATCTCCTGGTCGAGGTGATGTCGGTGATCCGGGGCAAGGTTCTCGGCAACAAACTCGCTCTCGCACGTGCTCAGGAGGCGATCCAGTCGCTGCCGGCGCTGGTCATCGACGAGGTCGCCACGGCCGCGTTGCTGAACAGGATGTGGCAACTGCGAGGCAACGTCAGCGCGTACGACGCGGCATACGCCGCTGCGGCGGAAGCGCTCGCCTGCCCGCTCGTGACCGGGGACGGGCGGCTCGCCAAAGCGAGCGGGGTTCGCTGCGAGATTCGCCTGATCGCGGCGGCCTGAGGCTGGGCCGCGCCACACGCCTCTCTGGTTTGATCACCGGATGGTTATGTCGGCTCCTACACCTGGCAGCTTCGGCAGTTGGTCGGCTCTCGACTGCTGCTCATGCCCGGAGCGCAGGTCGTCCTCCTCGACTCGGCCGAGCGAATCTTGTTCCAGCAACGTCGTGACTCTGGTCTCTGGGAGATACCGGCAGGGGCAGCCGAGCCGGGAGGAAGCTTCGTCAGCGCCGCGATCGATGAGGTACGAGAGGAGACCGGCCTGGTAGTCGAGGCCGCCGACCTCGACTCCCGTCCATGTGGTGGGCGGTGCGAATCAAGGTGGCACGGGTGACGAATCGGCCGATACGGTCCGTCAATGCGACTCACAGTCCTCGGCGGATGCGGTGCGTGGCCGGAGGCGGGGCAGGCATGCAGCGGCTACCTGGTCGAGCATGACGGCTTCCGGTTGCTCGTCGACCTCGGTTACGCGGCCTTTCCCCGGCTGCTGCAACAGATCGGCGCGGATCAGGTCGACGCGGTGTTCATCAGCCACGGCCACCCCGACCACTGTGCCGACCTGAACCCGCTGCTCCGGGCGCGCGCACTGCGCGATGATCCACCACCACCGCTGCCGGTGTACGCGTTGCCCGGCGCGCTCGACGCAGTGCTGGCGCTGGACCGCCCCGGGATGCTGGACGACGCCTACGTGCTGCACGAGTTCACCGCCGGCAGCGCATTCGACATCGGCCCGTTCCGTGCCGAGACCCGCCTGCTGCCGCACTGGGTGCCCAACGCCGGCGTGCGGCTGACGGCCGGCGGCCGGGTGCTCGCGTACACCGGTGACACCGGGCCGAGCCCCGACGTGGTGGCGCTGGCGCGCGACGCCGACCTCCTGCTGGCCGAGGCCACTCACGTGGACGAGGTGCCGGAGGACTCGCGACGCTACCTGTCGAGCGCCCGCCAGGTGGGCCGGCAGGCCACGGAGGCCGGCGTCGGGAAGCTGATCCTGACCCACCTGTGGCCCGGCACCGATCCGGCTGCGGCTCGCGCCGCCGCCGGCGACGGTTACCGGGGCGAGATCGTCGTCGCAGCGCCTGACCTGAGCCTGGAGCTTTCCTAGCTTTTTTGTGAGCGTACGGCTGCCATTGGGTGCGTTTCTTGTCGTCGGAGGGACAAGGAACGCACCCAAACCTGAGCATGGCCCGTCGCGCTTGAATCGTCTGCGCCATCAGTTCCAAAGGCGGCGACGGGCACACCATCGCCTGGCCTGAATTGGATCGCCCGGCCGACTCGACCGCCGTACGCTGCGACAATGCTGCTGCGCATGTCGACCCTGCTGCTCCGGACCCTGCGCGAGGACCCGGCCGACGCCGAGGTGCCGAGCCACCGGCTCCTGCTCCGCGCCGGCTACATCCGCCGCGCCGCCCCGGGTGGGTACGCCTGGCTGCCGCTGGGCAAGCTGGTGCTGGACCGGATCACCGAGATCGTCCGGTCGGAGATGGCGGCGATCGGCGACCAGGAGGTGCACTTCCCGGCGCTGCTGCCGGCCGAGCCGTACCGGACCAGCGGGCGGTGGACGGAGTACGGCGACGACATCTTCACCCTCGCCGACCGGAAGGGCGCCGAGCACCTGCTCGCCCCGACCCACGAGGAGATGGCCGCGCTGCTGGTGAAGGACCTCTTCACCTCGTACCGGGACTTCCCGGTGACGCTGTTCCAGATCCAGACGAAGTTCCGCGACGAGGCCCGGCCCCGGGCCGGCCTGCTACGCGGGCGCGAGTTCCTGATGAAGGACGCGTACTCGTTCGACCTGGACGAGGCGGGGCTGCAGGCGGCCTACGACCGGCACCGCGCCGCGTACACGAAGGTCTTCGAGCGGCTCGGGCTGGACTTCACCGTGGTGCGCGCTATGTCCGGGGCGATGGGTGGCTCGGCGTCGGAGGAGTTCCTGGCCGCGACCCCGGTCGGGGAGGACAGCTTCGTCGGCTGCACGGCCTGCGCCTAAGCGGCCAACACGGAGGCGGTGGTGACCCGCGCGCCGGCCGCCGGTGACCCGGACGCGCACCCCGCCATGGCGGTGCACGACACCCCGGAGACGCCCACCATCGCCTCGCTGGTCGAACTGGCCAACGCCCGTGCCCTGGGCGGCCGGACGGACTGGACCGCCGCCGACACCCTGAAGAACGTGGTGCTGACCGTACGCCGGCCGGGCGCGGAGCAGGCGGAACTGCTGGTGATCGGGCTGCCCGGGGACCGCGAGGTGGACCTCAAGCGGGCGGCGGCGGTGCTGGCCCCGGCCACGGTGGCGGTGTTCGAGGACTGGGCGGACCATCGCGAGCTGGTCCGCGGCTACATCGGCCCGCAGATCCTCGCCAAGCACGGCATCCGCTACCTGGTCGACCCGCGGGTGGTGCCCGGCTCCGCCTGGTTGACCGGCGCGAACGAGCCGGGGCGGCACGCGGTCGACGTGGTCTGCGGGCGCGACTTCACCCCGGACGGCACCATCGAGGCCGCCGAGGTGCGCCCCGGCGACCCCTGCCCGGCCTGCGCGAACGGCGAGCTGACCATGCGGCGGGGCATCGAGGTGGGGCACATCTTCCAGCTCGGTCGCCGCTACACCAACGCCTTCACCGTCGACGTGCTCGGCCCCGAGGGCAAGCCGGTCCGGCCCACCATGGGCTGCTACGGCATCGGCATCTCCCGCGCGGTCGCGGCGGTCGCCGAGCAGCACCACGACGACCGGGGGCTGGTCTGGCCGGCAGCGGTCGCGCCGTGCGACGTACACCTGGTTGCGGCCGGGAAGGGGCCGCAGCTCGACGCGGCGCTGGAGCTCGGCGGGCACCTGTCGGCCGCCGGCCTGCGGGTGCTGGTCGACGACCGTACCCACGTCTCGGCCGGGGTGAAGTTCACCGACGCCGAACTGGTCGGCATCCCGCGCGCCGTCGTGGTCGGCCGCCGGCTCGCCGAGGGGTACGTCGAGCTACGCGACCGGGCCTCCGGCGAGCGGGTCGAACTGCCGGTGGACGGCCTGGTCGAGCGGCTGCTCGCCGAGGTACGCGGGGCGCGCCACGAACGGGTGTAGCGGACGCGCCAGGGGGTACCGCTGTCGGATCGATCGAGGGGTTTCGGAGGCTTTCATGTACCGGGTCAGCGACGTGATGACAAAGCAGGTGGTCTACCTGCCGGTGGAGACCACCTTGGACGAGGCGGCCAGGGTGATGAGGGAGTCCGACATCGGCGACGTGGTGGTCACCGACGGGGCGGCTCTCGCCGGCATGCTGACCGACCGCGACATCGTCGTCCGGGCGGTGGCCGAGCGGGCCGATCCGGCCACCACCACGATCGGCTCGGTCATCACCCGTGAGGTGGTGATGATCGAGCAGCACTGCACCGCCGGCGAGGCGGTCGCCCTGATGCGGGAACGCAACATCCGGCGGGTGCTGGTCTGCGACAACGAGCGCAAGCTGGTCGGCATCATCTCCCTCGGCGACCTGGCCATGCAGCTCGACGAGAGGAGGGACCCCTTCCTGACGCCTCCGGCAGGGGAGGTGCCCCTTGCCAACACCTCGGCCGGGCGGGACGCGACGCGGCGGGGATAGCCTCGAGGGATGCCCGAAATGCCGAGCAAGCTGGCCGAGATCGTCGACGAGTTCGCCGCCGCGCCCCGCGACGTGGTGCTGGAGATGCTCCTCGAGTACGCCGACGTCGTGCCGCCCCTGCCGGCCGGGGTGGATCGGGCGGAGCTGGAGCAGGTCCCCGAGTGCCAGACCGCCTTCTTCCTCCGCGCCGAGGTCAACCCGGACCGGACGGTGACCACGATCTTCGACTGCCCGCCGGAGGCGCCGACCACCCGCGCCTTCGCCGGCATCCTCGCCGAGGGGTTGGCGGGGGCGAGCGCCGAGGAGGTGCTGGCCGTCCCGGACGACCTCTACCAGCGGATGGGGTTGGCCCAGGCGATCAGCCCGCTGCGGGTACGCGGCGGCAACGCGATCCTGGCCCGACTCAAGCGCCAGGTCCGGGAACAGATTTCCTGATCGACGGGTTGTCTTCGATCATGGAGATCGAGATCTACGCCGACGTCGTCTGCCCCTGGTGCTGGATCGGCAAGCGCCGGCTGGAGCAGGCGTTGGAGTCGTACGACGGCGAGGTGACCGTCCGGTTCCGCCCGTTCCAGCTCGATCCGACGCCGGTGACCGAGCCGAAGCCGCTGGTCGAGGCGATGGCCGCCAAGTTCGGCGGCCGGGAGCGGGCCGAGGGCATGTTCGCCCACGTGACCCAGGTCGCCGCCGGCGTGGGGCTCGACCTGCGCTTCGACCGCGCCGTGCAGGCCAACACGTTCGAGGCGCACCGGCTGGTCCGGTACGCCGCCGATCAGGGCCGCGCCACCGAGGTGGTCGAGGCGCTCTACCGGGCGCACTTCCACGACGGCGTCGACGTCGGGTCGACGGACGCGCTGGTCAAGGTCGCCGCCGAGGTCGGGCTGGACGAGACCGAGACCCGGGCGTACCTGGAGTCGAACCTCGGCCGGCGGGAGGTGGCCGCCGACCTGAGCGCGGCGCACCAGCTCGGCGTCTCCAGCGTGCCGACCTTCGTGCTGGCCGGGAAGTACGCGGTGACCGGCGCCCAGGAGCCGGAGACCCTGCTCGCCGCCCTGCGTGAGGTCGAACAGCGGGAGGCCGAACAGCGGGAGTCGGCGCCGCGGGAGGCCACGCCGCGGGAGTCGGCACAGCCGGAGTCGGCCGAGTGAACACGAATCGATGCTCCACATGTTCCACGTGAAACGGCATCGATCTGCTTGATCACCTAGGCCGGCCTGGCCAGGTCCTCCACCACCGTCGCCCCGGGCAGCACACCGAGCGCCGGCCCGGGCAGTGCGATCTTGCTGTGCCGCACACCAGAGCCGATGATCACGTGCGGGGTGGCGACCACCCGGGAGTCGACCAGGATGGGCCACTCCTCCGGCAGGCCGATCGGGGTGATCCCGCCGTACTCCATCCCGGTCAGCTCGACCGCGTCGGCCATCGGCGCGAAGCTCGCCTTGCGTACGTCCAGCATCCGGCGGACCACACCGTTCACGTCGGCCCGGGTGGTGGCGAGCACGATGCAGGCGGCGTACCGGATCTCGCCACCCCGCTTGCCGGCCACGACCACGCAGTTCGCCGACTCGTCGAGCCCCACCTCGTACGCGTCGCAGAACGCGGCCGTGTCGGCCAGTTCGGCGTCGATCGGCGCGACCAGCACGTCCTCGACGTTCACCGGTGCCCCGTCCGGCCACTGCTCGATCGCGGTGGCGACCGGCGGTGCCAGCAGGTCCAGCCGGGTACGGGCAGGTTCGGTCTTCAGCGTCCCCATCACGGGTGCGATCCTCGCACCCGGCAGCCGGATCCGCCCACCGACCGCCCGGCCGAACCTCAACTGCCGGTGAGGAAGGCGTTCTCGCGGACGAAGGTGCGCTCCTGGTAGGCCGCGAGTTCCTCGGCCCGGAGCAGCTTGGCGCGGTGCGCTTCCACGTCCTCGATGCCGTGCCGGATGCCGAGCCGGACCACGCCGTAGAGGAAGACGAAGCCGAACACGTAGAGGATCACCGTGGTGACGAAAACCAGCATGCGGTCACGGTAAGGCGAATGTGAACCGCTGCGGCTTTCATCTTCGACCGATTCCCCCGTACGTGTCCGCGAGATGATCCGCCCAGGTCCGGGTGCCGGTCGGGGTGACGGTGGTGGTGAGTCCGCCGGACCGCAGCGCCCGGCCGAGTCCTCCCGGGATGCGTACCGGCAGCAGCGGGCGGCGGGACCGGCGGGCGTTCCGCCACGCCCATACCGCCGCGTCGAAGCGGAGCACCTGCGGACCGGCGAACTCCGCGATGGCGTACGACGGGCCGGCGGCCAGCATCGCGACCAGGCGGTCCGCCACCTCCCCGGCGTCGACCGGCTGGGCGAGCACGGCCGGATCCCCGATCACCGGCCCGAACCGGCTGGCGCCGCGCAGCAACTCCTCCAGGAACTCCGGGAACTGCGTCGCCCGCAACACGCTCCATGGCACCGGGCCGGCCGCCACCACCTGCTCGGCGGCGAGCTTGTGCCGGTAGTAGCCGAGCGGCACCCGGTCGACGCCGACGATCGAGACGTACACCAGGTGTGCCACACCGGCCTGGTCGGCCGCGACCACCAGCCGTCGGGTGCCCAGCACGTCGACCTCGTGGGTACGACGGGCCGGCGAGGAGGCCAGGTGCAGCACCGCCTCGACCCCGTCGAGCGCCGCGGCGAGCCCGTCACCGGTGGCGAGGTCGGCCGCCAGCCATTCCACGGTGGAATCGTCGCGGGGGTGCCGGCTCACCGCCCGCACGGTGAACCCGCCGTCGCGCAGTCGTGGCAGCACCTCCCGCCCGAGCCGCCCGCTCGCGCCGGTGACCAGAACCCTCATCGACCGCCCCTTCCCGTGTCGTCGTACCAGGAGGACGACAGGGCGTCGCCCGTCGTGACAGCATCGCCCGTCACGGCAGGGTGTCGCCCGCCGGGACAGCGTCGGCCGCCCTCGCCGGTGCGGACGTCGTCCCGGCACGATCGGTCAGGCGGCTGCCGGGCGTACCACCACCCGGCCGGCGAGCAGCACGCCGAGCAGGCCGCAGCCGGCCGCCACGGCCAGGGTGACGGCGTAGCTCGCCGGGCCGGGCGCCGGCCCCGCCGCCAGCACGGCACCCGTCAGCGCCAGCACGGTGGCGGCGGCCAGCGAATCGCCCAGTTGCAGCGCCGAGCTGTTGCGGCCCTGCTCGTCCGGTGCGGAGAGGGCCAGGGTGAGCACCGACAGCGACGGGTAGAGCAACCCCATGCCCAGGCCGGCCACGGCCCAGGCAACCACCACCAGCGCCACCGGTACGCCCGGCAGCACCGCCAGCGCCGCGCCGGCCGTACCGGCGGCGATGCACGTCAACCCGGCCCGGGGCAGGGTGGCGGCGGAGCGCGGCGTGGCCAGCCGGCCCTGCAGCCAGGAGCCCACCGACCAGGAGAGCGCGCCGACCGTGAGCACCAGGCCGGCGGAGGTCGGCGAGAAGCCGCGCTCCCGGGAGAGCATCAGCGGTAGCACCACCTCCGCCCCGGCGAACGCCGCCGAGGCGAGGCCGCGCAGGCCGACCACCGTGGGCAGCCCGCGCGCAGCCCGCAGGAAGCCGGCCGGTAGCAGGCGCGGGGCGCAGACCAGCAGACCGGCCAGCGCCACCGCCACCAGCACGGCGGCCGGCACGCCGCGCTGCTGCCCCCCGTGATGCAGCAGTGCGGCGCTCGCCCCCGCCCCGCAGGCCCAGCCGATCCGGGCCACCGCGCCGGCCGGCGGCCGGGTCCGGACCGCGGCACCCAACGCCCGCAGCCCGGGCTGGATCAACAGCACCGCCGGCACCGCGACCACCGGCACCGCCAGGAAGACCCACCGCCAGCCCAGGTGCTCGACGATCAGGCCGGCCAGCGCCGGACCGACCAGCGACGGTACGACCCAGGCCGCCGCGAACGCGGCGAAGACCCGCCGCCGCAGCTCCTCCGGGTACGCCTGCGCGACGATCACGTACAGCGCGACGGAGAGCAGCCCCGAACCGAAGCCCTGCACCACCCGGCCGGCGACCAGCATGCCCATCGTCGGGGCGCCCCCCGCGACGGCCAGCCCCACCACGAACCAGACGACCCCGTGCCACATCGGCGACCGCGGCCCCCGGGCGTCGCACCAGATCCCGGAGACGACCATCGCCACCACGCCGGCGGCGAACGGGCCGCCGAAGGCGAGCGCGTACAGGGCCAGCCCGTCCAGGCTGCGGGCGACCGTGGGCATCGCGGTGCCCACGGCGAGGGCCTCGAACGCCAGCAGCGAGACCAGGGCGACGCTGCCCACGGTCATCGCACGCAGGCGCGGCGAGTACAAATTGGCGGGTGGGGCCGGCGCGGCGGTGGCGGTCACCGGCGACCCGGCGTACGTGCGGTCGACATGGGCTCAAGCTTGGGACCTCAACCCGGATTGAAGTCAACCGTGAGCCTGGTCTCGTCAGGCCGACTCCAGCGCCTCGCCCATGCCCCTGACCACCCCGGACAGGTGCTGGTCGGCCAGCAGGTGCCCGGCGGTGATCACCAGGGCCAGCGGCCACTCGATCACCTGGAGGGCGGCGAGCACACCCAGGCCCGCGTAGTAGGCCAGCTTGTCCGGCGGCGGCACCGCCACCTCGCCCAGCACCGGGACCTCCACCCGCCGGCCGTACGTCCTGATCATCTCGTGCGCCCCGCTGAGTCGTCGCGTCAGCGTGCTCATGTCGCCTCCCCGGTTCCGGATGGCACATCGACGTCCGAGCGGCATTCCACCGGCGACCCCGTCCATGCCCCGGTCAGCAGGGAAACTTCCCCCACCCTGGGGGCATAACGGACGCCACGCCGGGAAGTCCGACCCCCGGAACGAGCGCGGGAGGCGAGATGGCGTACGGCGGGGGCGGCGACCGGAGCACCGGGGAGCGGGGCCGACGACTCGGCCTTACCCCTCGATGACCTCGCTGGGCCGGTACGCCGGCCTCCTGCTGTCGCCGGTGGCCGTACCGGACGCCGTCGCCCGGGTCGCCCGTACCGTCGTCACCGCCGTGCCCGACGCGGCCCGGGCCGGCGGTGCCGTCGTGGGAAACGCGGCCCAGGCCGCCGTGCCACAGCGGGTCACGGACGCCGCGGAGAGCGTGGGTACGGCGGCGACCCGGCTGGCCCGACTCGTCGGGCTGACCCGACGCCGGGTCTCGACCCTCGACGGCCGGCACCACATCGAGGTGCACGGCGTCTGTCAGGACGGCGGGAACCTGCTGGCCCGGCAGGTAGAGGAGGCGCTGGAACGGATGCCCGGGGTCGCCTGGGCCCGGGTCAACGCGCCCTCCGGCCGGGTGGTCGTGGCGGTCGAGGAGCCGAAGCCGAAGCTGCAGGACCTCATCGCCACCATCGCCCGCGTCGAGCGGGTGTGCCCGTACGAGCCGGATTCGGAGATCCCCCCGCCGCACCCGCCCGAGGAGGGCCCGCGTACCCCCCGGACCCTGGGCGCGCTGGCCTCGGATGCGCTCGGCCTGACCATCTCGGCAGCCACCCGGATCCTGCCGTTCACCCCGGTCCCCGGTGAGGTGTCCGGCTTCCTCGCCGCGATCGACCTGCACCCGAAGCTGCACGCGCTGGCCGGCAAGGGCCTGCGTGCGGACCCCCGCGCCGACGTACTCTTCCCGCTCGCCGAGGCGGTCGTGCAGGGCCTCACCGGCGGCTGGGCCGGAATCGTCCTGGACGGCGCGCAGCGAGTGGTGCAGTGGGGCGAAGCGCGGGCCCAGCTCTCCGCCTGGACCAGGGCGGAGCCGCGGCTGACCGGAGACCCGGACCGCGCGGTGGCCCGGGTGCCGAAGGGGCAGCGCCCGTGCCCGGTGCCGCCCGGCCCAGTGGAGCGGTACGTCACCCGGATGCTCGCCACCGGGGCGGCGGCCGGGGCGGCGGCGCTGCCGGTGGCCGGCCCCAAGCGGGCCGCCGCGCTGGCCCTCTCCTCGCTGCCTAAGGCGCCGGGGAGCGGGCGCGAGGGATACGCCGCACAGCTCGGCCGGATGCTGGCCCGGCGCGGCGTCATCGCGATGGACCGTGGTGTGCTGCGGCAGCTGGACCGGATCGACACGGTGGTGCTGGACAGCGCGATCCTCGGTTCGGACCGGGGAGTGCTGGCCGACCTGGCGCCCCTGCCCGGGGCGGACACCGCGCAGGTCGCCGCCCGGGCCTTCGCGCTCTTCGACCCGGCCGCCCCCGACACGGTGCGGGAAGCCGACGGCTGGCGGCTCGGGCCGCTGGACCGGATCGAGGCCGACGACCCCGGGGACACGCCGGACAGCCGCCGCCTCCGAGAGGGCGCCGGTCAGCTGCTCGGCCTCGCCTCCGGTGCCACCCTGGCCGCCGTGCTCCGGGTCGAGCCGGAGCCGGCGCCCGGCGTCGACCTCCTGCCCGCCGCCGCCCGCCAGGCCGGCCTGCGGCTCGTGATCGCTGGTGACGACGACGAGCGGTACGGCTTCGCCGACCTCGTCGTGCCCGGCGGCCCCGGCCTCGCCGAGTCGGTACACGCCCTGCAACGCGACGGCGCTGTCGTCATGGTGGTCTCCGGTGACCGCGCCGCGCTGGGCGCCGCGGACTGCGGGCTCGGCGTGGCCGGTCCGGACGATCTTCCGCCCTGGGGCGCGCACCTGCTGGTCGGCGACGACCTGCGGATTCCCGCCCTGCTCATCGACGCCGCCGGGGTGGCCCGCCGGATGACCCGGCAGAACATCCGGATCGCGATGGCCGGCAGCGGCCTGGGGGCGCTGAACGCGTTCACCGCCGACCCCGCGCACCTCCCCGGCCGGACCCTCGCCGCGATCAACGGCGCCGGCGCGCTCGCCTTCGCGCACGGTGTGTGGCGGGCCCGCCGGCTGCCCGACCCGACCCGCTCGCCGGTGCCCGCGCTGACCGCCTGGCACCTGATGCCGGTGGAGACCGTGCTGGACCAGCTCGGCACCGACCCGGCCGGGTTGAGCAGTGCGGAGGCGGGCCGGCGCCGGCGGGCCGCGACCGGTGCCGGCGACGGACCGGCGAGTCTGCTGCGCGTGTTCGTGGACGAGCTGGCGAATCCGCTCACCCCGGTGCTCGCCGCCGGGGCCGTGCTCTCCGCCGCGTTCGGCTCACTGGTCGACGCGGCCCTGGTCGGCGGGGTGGTGGGCGGTTCGGCCCTGGTCGGCGCGGTGCACCAGCGCAACACCGAGCGGTCCCTGGCGGAGCTGCTGTCCCGGTCGGCGGTGACCGCCCGGGTGCTTCGGGACGGTGCCGAGCAGGTGGTACCCGCCGAGGATCTGGTGAGCGGGGACGTGGTCGCGGTCGGCCCCGGCGACGCGATCCCGGCCGACTGTCGGGTGCTCACCTCCGACGGTCTGGAGGCCGACGAGTCGTCGCTGACCGGCGAGTCGCTGCCGGTGAGCAAGAGCCCCGAACCGGTGGTGGCGGCGGCCGTCGCCGAACGGCATTCCATGCTGTACGAGGGCACCACGGTCGCCGCCGGCCACGGCACCGCCGTCGTGGTGGCGACCGGTGAGGAGACCGAGGCGGGGCGGAGCCTCGCCATGGCCCGGCAGGCTCCGCCGCCCAGCGGCGTGGAGGCCCGGCTCGGGAAGCTGACCAGCTCCGCCGTACCACTGGCGGCCAGCTCGGCGATCGCGGTGGCCGGGGTGGGCCTGCTCCGGGGCGTACCCCTGGCGGAGACGGCGGCGACCGCCGCGAACCTGGCCGTCGCCTCGGTGCCGGAGGGACTGCCGTTCCTGGTCAGCGCGGCGCAGCTGGCGGCGGCGCGGCGGCTGGCCGAGCACGGCGCGCTGGTCCGCAACCCGCGGACCATCGAGGCGCTGGGCCGCGTGGACGTGCTCTGCTTCGACAAGACCGGCACCCTCACGGAGGGGAAGCTGCTGCTGGCCGGGGTGGGCGACGGGGGCTACCGGTACGCCACGCCGGACCAGCTGGACGAGCCGCTACGGCTGGCTCTGGCCAGCGCGCTGCGCGCGACCCCGGCCGCGGCCGACCCGGACGAGCTGCCCCAACAGACCGACCGGGCGGTCCGCCGGGGCGCGAACACCGCGGAGGTGACCGAGCAGATCGGCGCGGCGGACTGGGTGGCGGTGGGCGGGCTGCCGTTCGAGCCCTCCCGCGGTTACCACGCCACGGTCGGGCGCACCGCCGATGGGCTGCTGCTCAGCGTGAAGGGCGCGCCCGAGTCGGTGCTGCCCCGCTGCACGACCCTGCGGTGCGGGGACGATCGGCCGCTCGACGAGGCGGGCCGCGCGGCGGTGCACGCGATGCTGGCCGAGCGGGCCCGGGCCGGGCACCGGATCCTCGCCGTCGCAGAGCGCCGCGTGCACGACGAATCGGTGACCGACGACCAGGTCGTCGAGCTGGTCTTCGTCGGCTTCCTGGCGCTCGCCGACGGGATACGGGAGAGCGCCAAGCCCGCCGTACGCCGGATCCGGCAGGCCGGCGTGCACACCATCATGATCACCGGGGACCACCCGGCCACCGCCGAGGCGATCGCCGCGACGATCAGCCCCGACCACGGCGAGCAGCGGGTGGTCACCGCGACCGACCTGGACCGGCTCGACGACGAGGCGCTGGCCGAGCGGCTCATGGCGACCGACGTGGTGGCCCGCTGCACCCCGGCCCACAAGGTCCGCATCATCCAGGCGCTGCAACGGCGGGGCCGCACGGTGGCGATGACCGGCGACGGCGCCAACGACGCCCCGGCGATCCGGCTGGCCGACGTGGGCATCGCGCTGGGCCAGCGGGGTACCCCGGCGGCCCGCGCCGCCGCCGACCTGGTGGTCACCGACGACCGGCTGGAGACGATCATCGCCACCCTGGTGGAGGGACGGGCGATGTGGTCGTCGGTCCGCCACGCGCTGAGCATCCTGGTCGGCGGCAACCTCGGCGAGATCGCGTTCAGCGTGCTGACCGCCTCCGCCACCGGCCGGTCCGCGCTCAACGGCCGGCAACTGCTCCTGGTCAACCTGCTCACCGACCTGGCGCCGGCGCTGGCCATCGCGGTCCGTCCGCCCGCCTCCGACCGGGCCGACCACCTGCTGCGGGAGGGGCCGGACCGCTCGCTCGGCGAGACGATGACCCGGGAGATCGCGCTGCGGGCGGGTGCCACCACGCTGGGCGCGACCGCCGGCTGGACGGCGGCCCGGTGGACCGGTGGGGAACGCCGGGCGGGCACCGTCGCGCTCGCCTCCCTGGTCGGCACCCAACTCGGCCAGACCGTGCTGGCCGGGGGCACCAGCCCCACCGTCCTCGCCTCCACCGCCGCCTCGATCGGCGTACTGGTCGGGGTGGTGCAGACGCCGGGGCTCAGCCAGTTCTTCGGCTGCACCCCCCTCGGCCCGGTCGGTTGGACGATCGCCGCCGGCTCCGCGCTCGGCGCGACCTTCGCCAACGGTGCGCTCACCCGCCTCGTCAACCGCCTCCCCCAACGCTGACAGGAAGGGCGCCCGGTTGACACCCATCGACAGCCGCCGGCCTCGGCGGCCGGCGGTGGGCATGGCAGGGGGCCAGGTACGCACCATCCACTGCGGCGAGACCGTGCCGCTGACCCCCTGACACGCGGTCGCCGCCCACCCCGGCCGGGGACCGGAGGGGCGACGATCCGGGTTCAGCCGCGTTCGGAGATAGCCTCGATGAGGTCGCCCACCGGACGGTCCGGCAGGGACCGGGCCACATCGGCGACGGCCACCACGCCGACGAGGTCGTGCCCGTCGATCACCGGCAGCCGGCGTACCTTGTGCTCGCCCATGGTGCGCAGGATCTCGGCCGCGTCGTCGTCCGCGCCGATCGTCACCGCCTCGCCCTGGGCCAGCTCACCGGCGGTCACGCTGCCCGGGTCACGGCCCTGCGCGAGCACCTTCACCACGATGTCGCGGTCGGTCAGCACGCCCTTGAGACGGTTGTCGTCGCCGCAGATCGGCAGCGAGCCCACACCCAGCTCGGCCATCCGCCGGGCGGCGGTCCGGACGTCGTCCTGTTCCCGGACACAGCTCACGTCCCTGGTCATGATGTCGCGTGCGGTCGGCATCGGAATCACACCTCACTCTCGGGGGGTTGTTGCTGGTTTCCTACCCAGCCGTCCGGAGGGCATTCCGACACATGGACGGCGACCTGGCGGGAACCCGGCTCCCGGAGGTGATGGACATGCCCTTCGTCCAGGTCATCGAGTACGAGTCGGACCGTCCCGCCGACGTGCGCGCGCTGAGCGAGGAGTGGGGCCAGCAGCAGCTGCCGAACCGCCCCGCCCGGATGACCCTCTCCGAGGACCGGGAGCGGCCCGGACACTTCGTGATGGTCGCCGAGTTCGACAACTACGAGCAGGCCATGGCGCACAGCGCCCAACCCGAGACCGGCCGGTACGCCGAACGGATGCGCAGCCTGACCAGGGGCGAGCCTCGCTACGTCAACCTGAATGTGCTCCAGCGCAACCTGTGAGCACGGTCCACCGGCGGTAAAGGACTCGATGCGAGCACCGGGCGGCGGCCAGCCTCCCGAGCTGGAGCTGTGACGGTCAGTGCCAGGTGGCGGCGGCCCGCCGCAGCCGGTCGTTGATCGCCCGCCCCACCCCGACGTCCGGGACCGGCTCGGCGACGATCTCGGCCACCCCGGCCGCGTCCAGCCGGTGCAGCGCGTCGAAGAGCCGGGCGGCCGCCGCGGTCAGGTCGCCCTCGGGCGAGAGCACCTCCACGGCCGCCCAGGTGCCCGCCGCGGGGCGCTCGCGGAAGGCCAGGAACCCGCGCCGGCCACCGTCGCCCGGCACCGGCTCCGCCGCCCCCACTCGCAACGGGGTACGCGGGGCGTAGTGCGCGGCCAGCGTGCCGGGCGCCACCGGCTGGCCCGAGCTGCCCGGCCGTACGTCGACCGGCCCGACCGCCTCGACCAGCGCCTCCACCGGCAGCGCGCCCAGCCGGAGCACCACCGGCCGCACGCCACGGGCGTCCACGATGGTCGACTCGATGCCGCACCGGGTCGGGCCACCGTCGAGCACCACGTCCACCGCGTCACCCAGCCCGGCCACCACGTGCTCGGCCCGGGTCGGGCTGAGCTGCCCGAACCGGTTGGCGCTCGGCGCGGCCACCGGCACCCCGGCCGCGGCGATCAGCGCCCGGGCGGACGGCTCGTCCGGCACCCGGACGGCCATGGTGTCCAGGCCCGAGGTGACGATCGGTGGGATCGCCGCCGGCCGGTCCACGATCAGCGTGAGCGGGCCCGGCCAGAAGCGCTCAACCAGCGCGGCGACCGCCGGCGGCACCGCACCGACCAGGGGTGGCAGGTCGGCGGCGTCGGCCAGGTGGGTGATCAGCGGGTCGAAGCTGGGCCGGGCCTTGGCCTCGAAGATCCGGGCCGCCGCCCGG
Source organism: Micromonospora sp. NPDC007271 (assembly GCF_040634005.1). NCBI lineage: Bacteria > Bacillati > Actinomycetota > Actinomycetes > Micromonosporales > Micromonosporaceae > Micromonospora > Micromonospora sp. NPDC007271. Next base: position 19,183 of record NZ_JBEYER010000054.1, on the reverse strand, counting down.
GCGTCGAGCGCGTTCGCGCCCAGCCCGTAGACCGTCTCGGTGGGGAAGGCGACCAGCCCACCGGTACGCAGGACGGCGGCCGCCTCGGCGATGCCGCCGGCCGCCGGCAGGACGCGCGGGGATCCGGAGCTCACGCCCCGACGCTAGCCTGCCGCCGTACGCCGGCTCCGCCGGGTCGGCGCAGTGAGGCTTCGGCGCGTCCTCGTCCCGCCGATAGGCTCACCCGGTGTCGCCCAACGACTACGCCTACCTGACCACCGTCGGCCGGCGCAGCGGTCACCCCACACCGTCGAGATCTGGTACGCGGAGCACCACGGCGTCCGGTGCGAACTGCGCGCGGACCTGCCCGGGACGGTCGCCGTGTCGGCCCGCTTCGTGACCGACCCGGCCAAGGACGCGCTGGCCCGGCGCCTGCTGGCCGCGAAGTACCAGGGCTGGCGGGAGGGCGGGCCGCTCTCCGACTGGGCCGCAACCTCGCTGGTAGTCGCGCTCGACCCGCCCCCGCGGATCGCGCCCGCCACCGCCGACTACTGATCCGTGGACGGCCCATCGGACTCAGCCTGCCGCTCGGCCAGCCAGACGGCATGCCCCCTCAGGAGGTATCCGATCCAGTAGATCGCGAACAGGATCAGGAAACACGCGAAGAACACCTTCGAGACGAGGCTCGCGATGACGAGTGCTTCCGCGCCGTCCGCCAGACCGTGCGCGGCGAACCCGGCGAGGCCCAGGACGAAGAAGATGACCATGTAGATGGGCAGAGCCGGACTGTCCGCTGGGTGCGGCACACGACTCAACCCCGGCGGGTGAGGGATTCTGCTGATCACGCCGCGAGTATCGACGACACTCGTCGGGAAGACCAGCGGATCTTTGGTCGGCGGTCGTGGACCGCCCAGGCTGAAATCAGGGCCGGTAACCCGTCTTGTCGGCCTCGGTGATCTCGCGCAGTCGCGACCACCGTCCCGTTCACCTCAGTCGAGACAGAACTCGTTGCCCTCGATGTCCTGCATCACGAGGCACGACTCGTTGACGCCATCGGCACGCAGCAGTCGCACGCGTACCGCGCCGAGCGCGACCAGTCGTGCGCATTCGGCCTCAAGTGCGGCCAGGCGCTCTTCACCCACGAGCCCGGTGCCGACCCGCACGTCAAGATGCAGCCGATTCTTGACGACCTTGCCTTCGGGAACGCGCTGGAAGAACAGTCGCGGGCCCACACCTGAGGGATCAACGCAGGCGAAGGCTGAACCCTGATGTTCAGCCGGCAGCGCGCGATCGAAATCGTCCCAGGTGGCGAACCCCTCCGGTGGCGGCGGTACGACGTACCCCAACACCTCGCACCAGAACCGAGCGACCCGCTCCGGTTCTGCACAGTCGAAGGTGACCTGGATCTGCTTGACCGACGCCATCGGTCCACCATAGAGGCAGGATCTTCGTCGTCTCCACGGGCCCGCCTCTGGCCAGGTTGTGGCGCACTGGTGGCCGAAGCGGGAGCGCCAACGCGGGCTGGTGGGATCGATCCTGCAAGCTGTCGCGAGCGTGCCGCGATGCAGAGAGCCGGCAAGATCAATACGGATCTACACCGCTTGATCCTGTGTTGGCAAAACGCCTACTCAGAGGCGGTAAGAGTGGAGCCCAGGGGACTTGAACCCCTAACCCCTGCCTTGCAAAGGCAGTGCTCTGCCAGTTGAGCTAGGGCCCCGAGTCGGGCGGACCCGCCCGGTGCTGGCAGTCGGAGAGACGGCTCAGCGCAGGTCGGGCGCCGTCGTCGCCTCGTGCCACAGGGCACGCTCGTCGTTCGAGGCCTTCACCTTCCTGGCCACCACGGCGGCCACGCCGACGATGCCGGCCAGGATCAGGAGCTTCTTGAACATGGGGCGACCCCTCACGCTCGACTACGTCGGACGACGTGCGGTGGGGCTAGCTGGAATCGAACCAGCGACCTCAGAGTTATCAGCTCTGCGCTCTAACCGACTGAGCTATAGCCCCGCATGGCGACGGCCAAGGTTAACCCATCGCCGCCGCCGTACCCAAATCGGGGTGGGCGGCCACTTCTCAACCCTCGCCTGGGGATGAACCTATCCGGATACGCGACGCCGGGGCGACCGCTTTTACGCGGTGCCCCGGCGTCATCGTCGGGTCAGTCCCGCTCGGCGAGCGTCAGCTCGATGCCGCCGACCAGGTCAGCACAGACGTTGTAGACGAAGGCGCCGAGGGTGGCGAGCGCGGTGAAGAGCACGACGTTGACCAGGCCGACCAGCGCGGAACTCATGATCACGCCCTTGGCGGTGACCTGGAAGCCGCCGTTCTGGCCGCCGCTCGCGTTGACCAGGTCGCGCAGGCTGTCGTTGACGCTCTTGAAGACACCCATCGCGTCCAGCGCCAGGTAGAGCACCGAGGTGGCGACGACCACCACGATGAAGAGCACCACCGAGACCGCGAACGCGAACTTCATCACGGACCACGGGTCGATCCGCTTGAGGTTCAGGCGGGCCCGACGGGGCCCGCGCGACGCGGCCGAGCTGACCGAGGTGCGCGCAGCGCGTACCGCCTCACCCACCCGGGCGGCGCCGACGGCGGCCGGCCCGCTGATGCCCGGCGGCAGGCCCCCACCGTTGGCGGGTCGGCCGGTCATGCCCGCATGGGCGCCGTCGGTCGAGGGCTTGCCGGCGGCGCCGACGCCGGCCCCGACACGGGGCTGGGTACCGGTCGTGCCGGTCGACGGCCGGGCCGCGCCCGTCGTCTTGATCGGCTGGGTCGCGGCGGGCTTCGCCGCGGTGGCCGCCGGCGCGGCCAGGCCGTCGGCGGACGTCGGGGCGTCGACCTTGGTCTGGTCGGCCTTGTCGCTCGCCCCCGAGTCCTCCGCGGGCTGGTCCGGCGGCGGGGTCATGCCGGGGGCCCGGGTGAACTTCGGGGCAGGCGCGTCGGCGGGGACTGTGGCCCGGCCCACGGCCGCCCGGCCGGTCGCTGGTGCAGCGCCCTTTGCGCCCTCCTCGTCGACCGGGTTGGCCGAGGTCCCCTTGTTCCCCGACTTCGCCTGTGTCTCCGTCATCAACTAGTCCTGTTCGTCAGGCTCGTCGGCATTGCGAGCAATCGCCACGATAGTCACGCCGTCCGGGAGGTCCATCAGCTTGACCCCCATTGTGTTCCGGTCACGCGTACGGCGTACAGGCTTCACCGGAGTCCGGATGACGCCGCCGTTGCTGGTGATAGCGAACAGTTCGTCCTCCGGGCTGATCACCACCGCGCCGACCAGACCACCGCGTCGCTCAGTGATCTTCGCAGTCAGCACGCCCTTACCTCCCCGGCCCTGGACCGGGTATTCCTCGATCGGGGTACGTTTCGCGTATCCCCCGTTCGTCGCGACCAGCACGTCCATCTCTTCCATGCCCTCGCTACGGATGACCTCCATCGCGAGCAGGACGTCGTCCTCGCTGAAGCGCATGCCGATAACACCGGAGGTGGCCCGGCCCATCGGGCGCAGCGTCTCGTCCGTGGCGTTGAAGCGGATGGCCTGGGCGTTCTTGGACACCAGGAGGAGATCGTCCTCCGGACCGCAGAGCGCGGCACCGACCAGCTCGTCCTCATCGCGCAGGTTGATCGCGATGATGCCGCCGGATCGGTTGGAGTCGAACTCCTCAAGCCGAGTCTTCTTCACCAGGCCGTTCTTCGTGGCGAGTACCAGGTAGGGCGCCACCTGGTAGTTCGGGATTTCGATGATCTGCGCGATCTGCTCGTCCGCTTGGAAGGCGAGCAGATTGGCCACGTGCTGGCCCTTGGCCACCCTACTGGCTTCCGGAAGCTCGTACGCCTTGGCCCGGTAGACCCGACCCTTGTTGGTGAAGAACAGGATCCAGTCGTGGGTTGAGCATACGAAGAAATTGCTGACGATGTCGTCCTGCCGGAGGGTGGCACCGCTGACGCCCTTGCCGCCGCGTCGCTGGGAGCGGTAAAGGTCGACCTTGGTGCGCTTGGCGTACCCGGTGCGGGTGATGGTGACGACCACGTCCTCGCGGGCGATGAGGTCCTCCATCGAGACCTCGCCGTCGAACGGCACGATCTTCGTACGCCGGTCGTCGCCCCACTTCGCGACGATCTCGCCCAGCTCCTCGGAGACGATCTTCCGCTGCCGCTCCGGCTTGGCCAGGATGTCCTTGAGGTCGGCGATCTCCACCTCGAGCTTGGTCAGGTCGTCGAGGATCCGCTGCCGCTCCAGGGCGGCCAGGCGGCGCAGCTGCATGTCCAGGATCGCGGTGGCCTGGACCTCATCGATCTCCAGCAGCCGGATCAGGCCCTGGCGGGCGTCCTCGACCGTGGGCGAGCGCCGGATCAGGGCGATCACCTCGTCCAGCGCGTCGAGGGCCTTGGCCAGACCGCGCAGGATGTGCGCCCGCTCCTCCGCCTTGCGCAGCCGGAACGCGGTCCGCCGGCGGATGACCTCGATCTGGTGCTCGACGTAGTAGCGGATGAACTGGGCCAGGTTGAGCGTGCGGGGCACGCCGTCGACCAGCGCCAGCATGTTGGCGCCGAAGGTCTCCTGGAGCTGGGTGTGCTTGTAGAGGTTGTTCAGCACCACCTTGGCGACCGCGTCGCGCTTCAGCACCAGGACGATCCGCATGCCGGTACGCCCGGAGGACTCGTCGCGAATGTCGGCGATGCCGGCGAGCTTGCCCTCCTTGATCAGCTCGGCGATCCGCTCGGCGAGATTGTCCGGGTTGACCTGGTACGGGAGTTCGCTGACCACCAACGCCGGGCGGCCCCGCTTGTCCTCCTCCACCTCGACCACGGCCCGCATCCGGATCGAGCCGCGCCCGGTCCGGTACGCGTCCTGAATGCCGGCCTGGCCGACGATCAGGCCGTGGGTCGGGAAGTCCGGGCCCTTCACGATCTCCAGCAGCGCCTCGAGGGTGGTGGCCTCGTCGGCGTCCGGGTTCTCCAGGCACCACTGCACGGCCGCGCCGATCTCGCGCAGGTTGTGCGGCGGGATCTTGGTGGCCATGCCGACCGCGATGCCCTCGGAGCCGTTGATCAGCAGGTTGGGGATGCGGGACGGCAGGATCGTGGGCTCCTTGGCCCGGCCGTCGTAGTTGTCCTGCAGGTCGACGGTGTCCTCGTCGATGTCCCGCAGCATCTCCATGGCCAGCGGGTCGAGCTTGCACTCGGTGTTGTGGCTGACGAAGCCGTCGGAGATGAACGAGTGGTCGTCGGTATCCACCCGGATGCTGTAGACCGGCTGAACGCCCGCGTCGTTGACGCTGGCCACCTCGGCGTAGTAGAACCGGCCGTCGACCAGCGGCTCGACCACGTCGAGCACCTCACGGTTGGTGATCCGCGCGGCGATCTCGTCGCCGTCGCGCTCCCACCGCTCGATCCGGTCGACGTTGTGCCGGCGCAGCCAGTCCCGCTCGGTCCACCGCGTCGCGCCGTGCTCACGGATGAAGTCCCCGACCAGCGGCACGTGATCGCTGGAGAGCGCCGTGCTGCTCGCCGGGACCGCCGCCAGCTCCGACTCCAGCTTCGCCTGCTTGCGGCCGAGGAAACCGACCTGCGCGGCGAAGACACGGGCGTCGCGGCGGTTCGTCACCACGACCTCGATCTCGCCGTTGTCGTACCGGCACTGCCGGCTGATCACGCCGAACTCGAGCAGCAGCTGTTGGACCTCGCGGGCCAGCCGCTCACTGCGGGTCGAGTACGAGATCTGGATGGTGTTGCGGGGCAGCAGCGAGGACGAGCCGTCGCCCTCGAAGAGCGCCTGGAGGAAGGCTCGCTTGATCGCGGCCGACCCCTGCCAGACGAACTCCGGCACGAACTTGTCAGCGCTCCGCGCCCCGACCAACTCGCCGAGCAGGCTCTTTCGCAGCGCCGAGAGGTCCTGCACATCGAGTTCGTGCAGCAGGCTGCCGGAGGCGATGGTGCGCTGGCTGACGAAGCGCGGGCCACCGACGGCAAGGTCGTAGGCGGCAAGAACGCGGACGAAGAACTCCCGGTCCACATTGTTGAAGCCGGCCCGTCCTTCGGATACCCAGCCCTCGCTCACGAAGGCACCCGCGAGGACCGCCGCCTCGACGTGCTCGAGCATCGGGTAGCCGATCTCGTCCGGCACGGTGCGTTGGATGACCACCCGGTCGCCCGGGCTGATCTCGGCGAGCAGCTTCCACAGCAGGGTGGGCACGCCGGCGACGTCCACCAGGCAGAGCACCGGGTGGTTGTGGGTGCCGGTCAGCTCGTACCCCTCGCGGGTGCGCAGCCGCAGCGTCGGGTGCTCGCCGGAGTGGAAGAACTTGCTGGCGCGGACCAGGTCGCCATTGCGGTCGCGGACCTTCAGCTCGATGTCGGTCTCGCTGCTCGGCGCGGCACCCGGCACCACGTCGCCGATCCGGACGCTGCCCTCAACGGCACGAATACGGACATCTGCCGTAAGGCAGTACCTCATCGCCGCAGCCGGATCATTTCCGGGCGAGCCGAAGTTGCCGTTGCCGTCGACCAGTGGGTAGCGCAGCGACCAGGGCTGCGCCATCCGGACCAGCGCGTCGTAGATGGCCGAGTCGCCGTGCGGGTGGAACTGACCCATGACGTCGCCGACGACGCGGGAGCACTTCACGTAGCCGCGGTCCGGCCGGTAGCCGGAGTCGAACATCGCGTAGAGGATCTTGCGGTGGACCGGCTTGAGCCCGTCCCGGACGTCCGGCAGGGCCCGCCCGACGATGACGCTCATCGCGTAGTCGAGGTACGAGCGCTGCATCTCGACCTCGAGGCCCACCGGCTCGATCCGGTCGTGCTGCACGACCGCGGCCAGTGTCTCCGGGGTCTCCGGCTCGTTGGGGGTGGACTCGGGAGTATCGGTCACTGTTAACCCTTATCAGACTCAGAGTCGTATTCGTGCTGTGGATAACCGCTGTGGATACCGGCCAGACTGTGGATAACTCTGTGGATCGCCGGGCCGGCCGGTGGATCTCCGGCCGGCCCGACACGGCCCGTCAAATGTCCAGGAACCGCACGTCCTTGGCGTTGCGCTGGATGAACGAGCGGCGCGCCTCCACGTCCTCACCCATCAGCACGCTGAACAGCTCGTCGGCGGTCGCGGCGTCGTCGAGCGTCACCTGGCGCAGCGTACGGGTGGCCGGGTTCATCGTGGTCTCCCACAGCTCGGGGTAGTTCATCTCGCCGAGACCCTTGAACCGCTGGATGTCGTCCGGCCTGGCGTTGGGCTTCTTCTGCTGGCGCAGCGCGATCAGCCCGTCCCGCTCCCGGTCCGAGTACGCGTACTGGGCGTCGTCGCCCTTCTTGTTCCACTTGATCTTGTAGAGCGGCGGGGCGGCCAGGTAGACGTGCCCCAACTCGACCAGCGGACGCATGAACCGGAACAGCAGCGTGAGCAGCAGCGTCTGGATGTGCTGACCGTCCACGTCCGCGTCGGCCATCAGCACGATCTTGTGGTACCGCAGCTTCTCGATGTCGAAGTCGTCGTGGATGCCGGTGCCCAGCGCGGTGATCAACGCCTGGACCTCGTTGTTCTTCAGCACCCGGTCGATCCGGGCCTTCTCCACGTTGAGGATCTTGCCGCGGATCGGGAGGATCGCCTGGGTACGCGGGTCCCGGCCCTGCTTGGCCGAGCCGCCCGCCGAGTCACCCTCGACGATGAACACCTCGGACTCGCGCGGGTCGGTGGACTGGCAGTCGGCCAGCTTGCCCGGCATCGAGCCGGACTCCAGCAGCGACTTGCGCCGGGCCAGCTTCCGCGCCTGCTGCGCGGCGATCCGGGCCCGGGCGGCCTGCGACGCCTTGGTGATGATGGTCTTCGCCTCGGCCGGGTTCCGGTCGAGCCAGTCGACCAGCCACTCGTTGCAGACCCGCTGCACGAAGCTCTTCACCGGCGTGTTGCCGAGCTTGGTCTTGGTCTGGCCCTCGAACTGCGGGTTGGTCAGCTTGACCGAGATGATCGCGGCCAGGCCCTCGCGGATGTCCTCGCCGGAGAGCTTCTCGTCGCCCTTGAGCAGCTTCTTCTCCGCGCCGTAGCGGTTGATGACGCTGGTCAGCGCGGACCGGAAGCCCTCTTCGTGGGTACCACCCTCGTGGGTGTTGATGTTGTTGGCAAAGGTGTAGACCGACTCGCCGTACGACTCGTTCCACTGCATGGCGATCTCGACCGACATGCCCTCCTCCTCGGCACCGAACTCGACCACCGTCTTGTGGATCGGGTTCTTCGAGGCGTTGAGGTGCCGGACGAAGTCGGCGATGCCGCCCTCGTATCGGAAGGTCACCTCGCGCGGCTTGCCCTCCTCGCTCTCCTCGACCCGCTCGTCGAGCAAGTGGATGGTGAGGCCCCGGGTGAGGAAGGCCATCTCCTGCAGGCGCCGGTAGATGGTCTGGAAGTCGAAGTCGACCGTCTCGAAGACGTCCGGGTCGGGCCAGAAGGAGACCGCCGAGCCCGTCCGGTCGGTCGGTTCGCCCTTCTCCAGCGAGGTCGGCTTGGAGTGGTGGTACTGCTGCCGCCAGACGAAGCCGTCCTTGTGGATCTCCACCGCCATCTTCGTGGAGAGGGCGTTCACGACGGAGACCCCGACACCGTGCAGACCGCCGGAGACGGCGTACGCCTTGCCGTCGAACTTGCCGCCCGCGTGCAGCACGGTCAGCGCGACCTCGACACCCGGCTTCTTGAGCTTGGGGTGCAGGTCGACCGGGAAGCCACGCCCGTTGTCGGTGACCCGTACGCCGCCGTCGGCCAGCAGCACCACGTCGATGGTGTCGCAGAACCCGGCGAGCGCCTCGTCCACCGCGTTGTCGACGACCTCCCACACGAGGTGGTGCAGACCGCGTTCACCGGTGGACCCGATGTACATACCGGGCCGCTTCCGGACCGCCTCCAGCCCCTCGAGAACGGTGATCGACTCGGCGCCGTACTTCTTGTTGTCCTCCGCTGCCACCCTCGGCCACTTTCTCGCACCGGCCGCGCCAAGGCGCGGGGCGCGGGTTCGGCGGACATCACGCGACGTCGGCGCGCACGGGCCGGTCCCCGGATCGCCAGGTCGCGGATCGCGTACGCCGGTCGCCGCGGTCGCCCGCGGATCGCGATCGGCTCGACCCGATCCGGGACAATGATCAAGGGCCCTGGGGCCCCTGTCCGTCGCTCCGTGTCGGGTCTTTCGTCTCGCCGTCAATCTTACTCTGCGCAGCCGACCAAACCGCCACTCGGCACCGCTGCGCGGCGGCTGAGAACTCCGTAGCCGGCCGAATCGTGCCGTCCGCGACTCCCCCTACACACCATGGACGGCTCCAGGGCGCGGCGCGACGTCAGGCGCGCCAGGAGTGAAGCGCTCGGAGTCCTGATCGAGAGCGCTTCCGGCCGCTCCGGCTCGGCGCTCTGACGCCACGCCGCGACCCGGAGCAGTCCCCGGCCACCAGAACGGTACCGGCGCGTAACCGACCGGGGGTCGCGGCGGGGCCGGCCGTGCCGTACCTTTGCGGCGCCGCCTCAGCGGTCTTGATCTTGACGGACGGAACCGGGACGATCGACCCGATCGGTCTGACAACGCGCTTGGTAAGAGGTGACGCCAGATGGGGCTGGACAACGTCGCGGTGCACTGGCCGCGGACCGGCCGCTTCTACGACCCGGTCGCGCCGGCCGAGTTCGTCGACTTCGGGGAGATCGTGGACCTGCCACGGATCTCCGCACCCACCGCGGCGCTCGCCGAGCTGATCGCCAAGACCGGCACGGTCCGCGCGACCGCGTACACCGAGCTGGTCGATCTGATCCTCGGCCTGGAAAATGTGCTCTACGCCACGGAGAACGCGGCCGAGGACGAGGATCCGGTGATCGACCCCGACGGCTGCTCGTGGATCGCCGACGGGCTGGAGAAGTTCGTCGCCCGGCACCGGCCGATCGGCGAGGCGGTGACCTTCGAGTCGGTCAGCGAGGTGCTGCGGTCGCTGCTCGGCGACGGCCGGCTGGCCGAGCAGCAACTGCGCTGGCTGGACGGCCGGCTGGACAAGCTGCGCGACGAGAACGGCGATCCGCCGCAGTGGACCTTCACCTGCGCCGAGCTGGGCGTGCTGGCCGCCTTCTATCGGCGCTGCGCAGATCGGGGCTTCGCCGTCTACGCGGACGCCTGAGCCTTGACCGGCTTCGGTACGGGCACAGCGCTCGGGCGGGCGAGCTGGTCAGCCGTAGGTGTCGCGGGGGCCGCGACCGCGAACCCGGCGCGGGCCACGCGACCAGGACGGCGCGGCCGGACCGTGGATGTGAAGTTTACGGACCACGTTGTGGCCCACCTCGCGGGCAATCTGCTGAAGCAGTGAGCCGGCGAGCAGCCGGAGCTGGGTCGCCCACGCCGTCGAGCGGGCCTCCACGGTCAGCTCGCCGTCCTCCAGCTTGACCGGGCGGCTGTGCTCCGCCACCTCCGGCCCGACCACCCGTTCCCAGGCGCCGAAGACCGTCGCCTCGGCCGCCGGCTGCTGCCAGCCGCGTGCCTTGATCAGCTTTTCCAGCACCGCACCGAGCGGCTGCGGGTCGCGCGGATCCGGCCCGGGACCGGAGTAGCCGCGCAGCCGCCGCTCGCCGTCCCCGCGCACCGCGCTGCGACGGGTGCCGGCCGCCTGCCGGCGGGCCTTCGCCGCGTCCAGCACCGCCCGGGCCAGCTCCGGCCCGGACGCCCCGGGGGGCAGTTGGGCCGTGGCGCTCGCCTCGGGCCCGCCCGCGGCGTCGGAGCCGGGCTGCCGAACCCGAGCGTCCGTACCGTCCCCGCGGGCCCGGCCGTCCGCCGGCGCCGCGACAGCGCGGCCGTCCTCAGGGGTACGCGCGCCGCGTGCCGGCCCGAGCCGGGCCGGCGGCAACTGGACCTCATCCGACACGGCGCACCGTCCCCTCGCCCACCTCGTACCGGGCGCCGCGCAGAGTCGACGGCACGTCGTCGTCGACCGCGCAGGTCACCAGGAGCTGGCTGGCACCGCCGACCAGCTCGGCCAGCCGCTCCCGGCGGCCGGCGTCCAGCTCGGCGAAGACGTCGTCGAGGACCAGCACCGGCTCGATGCCGTCGGCGCGCAGCAGGTCGTACGCGGCCAGCCGCAGGGCCAACGCGTACGACCAGGACTCGCCGTGGCTGGCGTACCCCTTGGCGGGGAGCGGGCCGAGGGTGAGAGCGAGGTCGTCGCGGTGCGGACCGACCAGGGTGGTACCCCGATCGATCTCGGCCGACCGGTGCTCGGTCAGCGCGGCGAGCAGCGTCTCGGCCAGCACCGCCCGGTCGGTGGTCGGCTCGGCCAGCTCCACCGACGGCCGGTACGCGATCCCCGCCGCTCCCCGGCCCGCCGCCACCGCGTCGTACGCCTTGGCGACGTGCGGGGCGAGCGCGGCGACCAGTTCCAGCCGGCCGGCGAGCAGCTCGGCTCCGTGGTGCGCGAGGTGGGTGTCCCAGACCGCGAGGGTGGACAGGTCCCCGCCCCGCGACCCGCCCGTCTTGCGGGCCAGGTACGCCGTCCGGAGCAGGGCGTTGCGCTGCTTGACCACCCGCTCGTAGTCGGCGCGCACCCCGGCGTACCGGGGCTGGCGGGTGACCAGCAGGTCGTCGAGGTAGCGGCGGCGCTCGGCCGGGTCCCCGCGGACCAGTTCCAGGTCCTCCGGAGCGAACAGCACCAGCCGCAGCGCGCCGAGCACGTCCCGGGCGCGGCGGGCCGGGGAACGGCCCAGCCGGGCCCGGTTGGCCTTGCCGGGAACGATCTCCAGCTCGACGAGGAGTTCCCGGCCCTCGTGCACCACGACGCAGCGGATCACCGCGGCGGAGGCGCCCATCCGGACCAGCGGGGCGTCCGTGGCGACCCGGTGCGAGCCCAGGGTCGCCACGTAGCCCAGCGCCTCGACCAGGTTGGTCTTGCCGACGCCGTTGGCGCCGATCAGCACGTTCGGGCCCGGCTCCAGGTCGACGCCGACCCGCTCGTACGAGCGGAAGTCGACCAGGTCGAGCCGGCGGACGTACACAGGCTGTGGATACCGGTCAGCGCTTGCGGACGGCGTGGCCGCCGAACTGCTGGCGCAGCGCGGCGACGGCCTTCATCGCGGGCGAGTCGTCCTGCCGGGACGCGAACCGGGCGAAGAGCGAGGCGGTGATGACGTTCAGCGGCACGGCGAGCCGGACCGCCTCGTCGACGGTCCACCGCCCCTCGCCGGTGTCCTCGGTGTAGCCGCTCAGCTCCGCCAGCTCCGGGTCCTCGTCGAGCGCGCGGTCGAGCAGGTCGAGCAGCCAGGACCGGACCACCGTGCCCCCGCGCCAGGACTTGAACACGCCCGGCACGTTGGTCACCAGTTCCGACTTGGCCAGCAGCTCGTAGCCCTCGGCGTACGCGTGCATCAGGCCGTACTCGATGCCGTTGTGCACCATCTTGGCGTAGTGGCCGGCGCCGACCGGGCCGGCGTGCACGAAGCCGAACTCACCCGCCGGCTTGAGCGCCTCGAAGATCGGCATGAGCCGTTCGACGTGCTCCTGCGCGCCGCCGACCATCAGGGCGTACCCGTTCTGCTTGCCCCAGACGCCGCCGGAGACCCCGACGTCGATGTAGCCGATGCCCTGCTCGTTCAGGCGCTCGGCCCGCGGGGCGTCGTCGCTGAACCGCGAGTTGCCGCCGTCGATGATGATGTCGCCCTCGCCGAGCACGCCGGCAAGCTCGTCAATGGTGGCGTCGGTGACGCCGGCCGGGACCATCACCCAGACCGCGCGCGGGGATTCCAGCTTCTCGGCCAGCTCCGCAAGGCTCGCGACGTCGCTCAGCTCCGCGTTGCGGTCGTAGCCGACCACCTCGTGGCCGGCGGCGCGCAACCGCTCGCGCATGTTGCCGCCCATCCGGCCGAGCCCTACCAGGCCGAGCTGCATCTGCTCCTACCTCCGTACGTCCGGGTCTTGCTTGGCGCGATCAGCGGGACACGCGGATCGGCATGATGAGGTACCGGTACCCCGGGATGACCTCGCCATCCTCGCCGGAGGGCGAAATCACCGCGGGCTTGAAGGCGTCGACGAACCTCAGCACCGCATGCTGGGCGCCCAGGTTGGCCAGGCCGTCGATGAGGTACTGCGGGTTGAAGCCGATGGTCAGCGGCTCGCCGGTGAAGTCGGCCTCCATGGCCTCGCTGGCCCGGGCCTCCTCGGTGCCGCCGGCCTCGACGACCAGACCGTCCGAGCTGAAGCTCAGCAGCACCGGCGTGGTCCGTTCGGCAACCAGGGCGACGCGCTTGACCACCTCGATCAGCGTGCTGACCGGAACCCGGGCCTCCGCGTTGTGGGTGGCCGGGAAGAGCGAGCGGACCGGCGGGTAGTTGGCGCCGTCGAGCAGCCGGCTGGTGGTCCGCCGGGTGCCGCCGGAGAAGCCGATCATGCCCTCGCCGGCGCCGCCCTGGGAGAGCGCCATGGTCACCTGGCCGCCGAGCGGGCCGAGTGCCTTGGCGGTGTCATGCAGGGTCCGGGCCGGCACCAACGCGTTGAGGCTGACCTCGGGGTCGTCCGGGTTCCACTCCATCTCGCGCAGCGCGAGCCGGTAGCGGTCGGTGGCGAGCATCGCCAGGGTGCTGCCGGACAACTCGATGCGTACGCCGGTCATCATCGGCAGCGTCTCGTCCCGGCCGGCGGCGACCGCCACCTGGGCCACGGCGGCGGCGAAGGCGGCTGCGTCGACGGTGCCGGCGCTCTCCGGCATCTCCGGCAGGGACGGGTAGTCCTCGACCGGCATGGTCGGCAGCGTGAAGCGGGCGCTGCCGCAGACCAGTTCCAGGTGGGCGCCGACGGCGGCGATGTCCACCGGCTTGGCCGGGAGCGCCTTGGTGATCTCGGCAAGCAGGCGGCCGGAGACGAGCGCGGCGCCGTCCGCGTCGCCCTGCACCTCGACGGTCACCTGGCTGGAGACCTCGTAGTCGAAACCGGAGACCTGGAGGTTGCTGTCGGTCATCCGCAGCATCACTCCGGCCAGCACCGGTACGGAGGGTCGGTTGGGCAGGCTCTTGGCGGTCCAGGCGACCGCCTCGGCGAGCGCGTCGCGCTCCACTCGGAACTTCATCAATGCCTCCGCGTCGACGTCAGCGACAACTCTCTCATGCCGACCGCTGCCACCCGTCCCGCCCAACCGTGCGGGTACCCATCGCACCTTAGGGCGCGCGGGCATCGGCTGTGCGCCCGGCCCCGTGGATCCAGGTGCCCGGTGCCCGCCGACGGCGGTGTTCCGGCCCGATCCACAGGAAGTCCAACGGTGATGATTGGTTTTTGTTGTTTAGAAGAGATAACTCATCGTCTTCATCGCACCTGTGCAAACTGTGGAGAACCGGCGTCTGCGCAGGCCAGACAGGTTATCCACCGGTGGTTTGGCTGTGGAGAACCCGGGGTACAACCCGTGTTCTGGTCCACAGCCCCCGCCGACTCCCAGGTTGTCCACCGTTGTCCACCGGTTGTCCACCGGTAATCCACCGGGTTTCTCCCCAGCGCTGTGGACGAGTCGGGCAGCGTCGATCGACGCCATCCCCAGAACCTTCAACAGGCCACCCACAGGCCGACCGGCTTCGGTGGACAACCGCCCGGTTGTCCCCAGGCGTCCACAGCCTCTTCCCCAGGGTTTGTCCACAGTCTGTGGGTAACCGGGTCTGGACTCAGCGTGGTTGTCCACCGCCTGTGGCACAGGGGCTGTGGACAACCGGGGCGAGCTGTGGACGGGCACGACGTCGATCGTGCGCCCTCGACGGGGTCGAGGGTCAAGCGCGGGCGTCCGCAGGCACGAAAAAGCCCGGCCGGAAGGCCCCGGCCGGGCGTCGCGCCGCCGTCCCGCGGCGGCGTGCGAGCGACGACTTCAGCTCGGCTGGCGGCCATAGTTCGGCCTCCGCGCCGCCGCACGGCGCTCCGGACCGAATGAAGGCCGGCCTGACGCCGCGACCTGAGGTCGTCGCTCAGGTGGTCTGCTTGATCCGGTTGGTCAGCTCGGCGATCTGGTTGTAGAGCGAGCGGCGTTCCGCCATCTGCTGGCGGATCTTCCGGTCGGCGTGCATGACGGTGGTGTGGTCGCGCCCGCCGAAGGCCTGCCCGATCCGGGGCAGCGACAGGTCGGTCAGCTCCCGGCACAGGTACATGGCGACCTGGCGGGCGTTGACCAGGACCCGGGACCGGGAGTGGCCGCGCAGGTCCTCCAGGCTCACCCCGAAGTAGTCGGCGGTGGAGACCATGATCTGGTCGGCGGTGATCTCCGGGCCGGCGCCGTCGGGGATGAAGTCCCGCAGCACCTCCTCGGCCAGCGACAGCTCCACCGACGACCGGGTGAGGCTGGCGAACGCGGTGACCCGGATCAGCGCGCCCTCCAGTTCCCGGATCGAGTTCGACACCCGGGAGGCGATGAACTCCAGCACGTCCGGCGGGGCGAACAGCCGCTCCTGCGCCGCCTTCTTCTGCAGGATCGCGATCCGGGTCTCCAGGTCCGGCGGCTGGATGTCGGCGAGCAGCCCCCACTCGAAGCGGGTACGCAGCCGGTCCTCCAGCGTCGCCAACTGCTTCGGCGACCGGTCGGAGGTGATGACGATCTGCTTGTTGGCGTTGTGCAGGGTGTTGAACGTGTGGAAGAACTCCTCCTGGGTCCGCTCCCGGTTCTCCAGGAACTGGATGTCGTCGATCAGGAGGATGTCCACGTCCCGGTAGCGGCGCTGGAACGCGCTGGTCTTGTCGTCGCGCAGCGAGTTGATGAAGTCGTTGGTGAACTCCTCGGTCGAGACGTACCGGACCGAGCGGGCGTTGCCCAGCGTGGTGGCGTAGTGCCCGATGGCGTGCAGCAGGTGGGTCTTGCCCAGCCCCGAGCTGCCGTAGATGAACAGCGGGTTGTACGCCTTCGCCGGCGACTCGGCCACCGCGACGCTCGCCGCGTGCGCGAAGCGGTTCGAGGAGCCGATGACGAACGTCTCGAACATGTACTTCGGGTTGAGTCGGTTGCCGCCGGTGTCCGCCCCGGGCAGCCGCCGGTCGGCCGGGCCACCGGGGCGGAGGTCGGGACCGCTCCGGCCCGGGCCGCTGTCCGTTACGCCGTCCCGGGGCAGGCCGCGCAGCGGCGGGCCGTCGGGCGGACCGGCCACGTCGCGGTAACGGGCCTCGTACCCGCCGGTGTCCGGCCGCGGGTCGATCCGGTCGTCGAAGGGGCGGCGCTCGTCCCGGGCCGGCATCGGCTCGCCGAACGCGGCGCTGAACAGCGTCTCCTGGCCGTCCCGGCTGCCGGGGATGAGTGGTGGCCGGCTGCTCTCGGGGGTGCGCTGCCGGGGGGCCGGCTCCTCCTCCGGTGGCGGGCGGTCGTCGGCGTACGCCGGGGTCTCGGACCGGGCCGGGTAGCCGAACTCATGGAAGCCGGGTGCCTCGGCCGGGCCGGGCTGGCCGAGGCCGGCGAGCAGGTCCGGCGAATCCCGGTCCGTCGGTTCCGGGCTGACCCGGTAGACGGTGCCGGCGGGACGGCCGGCGTCCTCGGCGACGCGTACGGTGACGGCGACCTGGATGGGCCGGCCGAGCCGGCGGCTCAGGGCCTCGGTGATGGCCGGACGGAGCCGCGACTCGATCACGTCCCGGGTGAAGGCGTCCGGCACCGAGAGCAGGGCGGTGTCCTCGACGATCGCCCGTAGCCGGGTGAGCCGGAGGTACGCCCGCTGCTGGGCCGAGATGATCTCGTCGGCGAGCTCTTCAGTGGTCGCCGTCCACACCGCGGCCAGGTCGGTCGTCCCGGTCACCGTCGTGCCACCCCCTCGCCCCTACTCACGCCCGCCCGGACGGCTGATCGGTCGTCATCCACAAGTTATCCACAGCCTGTGTGTACCGACCGATTGTGGCCGCTCACCGGACGCGGGTCGGACCTGCCCCCCTGGTTTCCGGAGGCGTTGAAGCGGGTTCACCGTGCCGAAAAGATCCACTACCTTGTCCGGTCTTGTCGGCCACGACAATCCGGACCCCCGACGCTGACCGCAATCGCGCACGCTAACAGTGCGGACCCCGGGCCATCAACCGTCGACACCGTGGCAGCCTTCTCAACATCAGTGAAAACCGCCCCTTCAGTCTGGTTTCCGGCACGGTCGGGCCTCCGGGTGTGATGTTTGACGGCCATTGCCCCCCTGCGTAGGCTTGAGCGGCTGCTCTGTCGCCCTCTGCTAGGGTGATGGGTGCTTGCTGTCCCCGTCGCTGCCCCGCATCGCCGAGGTGCCGCGTCGTCGGGCAGCACCGATCGGAGGTCACCGGCGAGGTGGCCTGGACCACCACACGACCCCGGGCGATCCCCCGCGCGGGGCGTACGACAACGGAGAGCCTGACGTGAGCAAGCGCACCTACCAGCCGAACAACCGCCGGCGCGCGAAGACCCACGGCTTCCGGCTGCGCATGCGCACCCGTGCCGGCCGCGCCATCATCTCGACCCGTCGCACCAAGGGCCGCGCCCGCCTGTCGGCCTGAGGCCGACCGGTCCGGTCCGGGGACTTGGGCAGTCGTGCTGGCGGCCGCGCAGCGACTGCGGCGCAGTAGCGACTTCGCCGCAGCGGTCCGGGGTGGCCGGCGCGTCGGCCGTGGTGCCGTCGTCGTGCACCTGACCCTTCCCGAGCAGATCGGACCCACCGCGACAATCTCGTCGGAGCCGGCGCGGGCCAGTGGTGCGGAGACCTCCGCACCGAGCCGCGCCGGCTTCGTCGTGTCCAAGGCGGTCGGCAACGCCGTGGTCCGGAACAAGGTCCGCCGCCGGCTCCGGCACCTGGTCCGCGAGCGTCTGGGCGAGCTGCCGGCCGGCAGCACCCTGGTCGTCCGGGCGCTGCCGCAGGCCGCCGAGGCGTCGTACGCTCGACTGGGGGCCGACCTGGACGCCGCAGTAGCCGCCGCACGGGCTCCCCGTGGGCGGCGGCCCCGGTGAACAGGGCGACCGCCGCGCCGCGGCCGACGACTACCGGTGCCCGCATGCTGCTGGTACCCATCGTCGCGTACCGTCGGTGGATAAGCCCGGCACTGCCGGCCCGCTGCCGCTTCTACCCGTCGTGCAGTGCCTACGCCGTGGAGGCGGTCTCCCGGCACGGCGCGCTTCGGGGAGCGTGGCTGACGGTCCGGCGGCTGTCGCGCTGCCACCCCTTTCACCCAGGTGGACACGACCCGGTGCCGGAGCCGGGCGAGCGCCGCCGCGCCGACGTGACTGGAGCCTGAGAAATTGAGTCTTGACTGGATCTACTACGCGATCTCGTGGATCCTGCTGACCTGGCACTCGGCTTGGGACGCCATCGTGTCGGCCGAAGCGGTGATCGGGACGAGCTGGTCGTGGATCCTCGCCATCGTCTTCCTGGTGGTGACGGTCCGGGTGATCCTCTTCCCGGTCTTCGTCAAGCAGATCAAGTCGCAGCGGGCGATGCAGGCGCTCCAGCCCAAGGTCAAGGAGCTCCAGGAGAAGCACAAGGGTGACCGGGAGACGCTCCAGAAGGAGATGATGGAGCTCTACCGGAAGGAAAAGGCCAACCCGCTGATGGGCTGCCTTCCGATGTTCCTCCAGATCCCCGTCTTCCTCGGCCTGTTCCACACCCTGAAGCGGCTCAACCCGAACAACACCCAGAAGACCCTTTACGGCTGGACGGTCGACCAGTTCAACAGCGCCTCACACGCCAAGCTCTTCACCGCCCCGCTCTCCGGCCGATTCGGCTCGACGGCCCAGGAACTGGCGGCGCTGGGGGCGAACAGCGGGACGGTCAAGCTCGTCGCCGGCGTGCTGGTGCTCATCATGATCGCCACGACGTACCTGACCAGCCGCCAGATGATTCTGAAGACCGGCTGGGCGGAGGACCCGCAGCAGCGCATGGTCCAGCGCCTGATGCTCTACGGCATCCCGGTCTCCCTGCTGGTCTCCGGCTCGATCTTCCCGATCGGTGTGATCATCTACTGGGTGACCAACAACCTGTTCACTCTCGGCCAGCAGCAGTGGGTACTGCGCAAGTTCCCCCCGTTGGTGCCCGCCAAGACCGGTGCCCCGGCGCGGACCACCGGCCAGCCGGCCAAGAGCGGCGGCCTGCTCGGCCGCAAGACCGCCCAGCCGGCCGCGAAGGCCCCGGCGGCCGCTCCGAAGGTGGCCGGCCCGAAGCCCGGCGCCAAGCCGGTCAACCCGAAGAAGGGCAGCCGGCCCGCCAAGCGACAGGGCTGAGCTTTCGGGCCGCCGCTGATCCTGGCGGCGGCCCGTCCGGCCCCCG
>NZ_JBEYER010000053.1:0-51786 GCF_040634005.1 Micromonospora sp. NPDC007271 | reverse complement strand
TCCTGATCCGCGAGCAGGACGTCGACCGGGCACTGGAGGCGCTGGTCGAGGCCGGTACCGGAGGCGTTAAGAAGGTGCCCTTCCTTACGGGTCAGTCGAAGATGGGGCCCAGCTCGCGGGTGCGCTTCAGCTCGTAGAAGCCGGGGGTGCCGGCGACCAGCAGGACGCCGTCCCACAGCCGGCCGGCGGCCTCGCCCCTGGGCGCCGGGGTGATCACCGGGCCGAAGAAGGCCACCTTCTCGCCGTCCGGGCCGGGCGCGTGGATCACCGGGGTGCCGACGTCGGTGCCGACCGGCCGCATGCCGGCCTCGTGGCTGGCCCGCAGCGCGTCGTCGTACGCGGTGGACTCGGCGGCGTCGGCCAGCACGGGATCCAGCCCGACATCAGTCAGCGCGCCGGCCAGCATCTCCCGGTTGAGCGGCTCCTTGCCGAGGTGGATCCGGGTGCCCATGGCCGTGTAGAGCTTCGCCAGCGTCGCCGCGCCGTGCGCCTGCTCGACGGCGATGCAGACCCGGACCGGACCCCAGCCCTTCGTCATCAGGTCCTGGTACTTCTCGGGCAGGTCCCGGCCCTCGTTGAGCACGGAAAGGCTCATCACGTGGAAGTGGATGTCCACCTCCCGGACCTGCTCGACCTGCAGCAGCCAGCGGGAGGTGATCCACGCCCAGGGGCACAGGGGGTCGAACCACATGTCCACGGCGGCACGTTCGGTCACGGTGATATCCCTTCACGACTCGGCGGCGCCGGACCCTCGGCGCCCTCCTCCCGATCCTCACCCCGACCGGCATCGACCGGCGCGGGAATGAGAGCGTGACCTCGACCACCGAGGGGTGTCGGTGCATGGAAGACTCGGGTTCTACCGGCCGGAACGAGCGGGCCGGCGAGGCCGGTGCCGCAGGTGCGCGGCGATGAAGAGTGGGATGGAGACGAACAGTGCCGGGAGTGCGCAACCTGACTCAGGTCGAGGCCACCGAGCGGGCCCGCCTGCTCGAGGTGATCGGGTACGACATCAGCCTTGACCTGTCCACCGCCGTGCAGGCCGACGGCCGCACGTTCCGCTCGGTGACCGAGGTCCGGTTCCGCTGCACCGAGCCCGGGGCGACCACCTTCATCGAGGCGGCGGCGGAGTCCGTGCGCTCCGCGACGTTGAACGGGACGCCGATCGACATCGCCGGCTGGTCGGCCGAGAAGGGGCTGACCCTGCCCGACCTGGCGGCCGAGAACGTCCTGGTGGTCGACGCGGACTTCGCGTACTCGAACAGCGGGCAGGGGCTGCACCGCACGGTCGACCCGGTCGACGGCGAGACCTACCTCTACAGCCAGTTCGAGACGGCCGACGCGCAGCGGGTCTTCGCCTGCTTCGACCAGCCGGACCTGAAGAGCGTCTACACCTGGCACGCGACCGTCCCCGACCACTGGCGGGTGATCTCGAACATGCCGGTGGAGCGGGAGGAGCCGGCCGGCGAGGCGCTCAAGACCATCCACTTCGCCGAGTCGGTGCGGATGAGCACCTACATCACCGCGCTCTGCGCCGGCCCGTACCACGAGGTGCGGGACAGCCACGACGGCATCGACCTGGGGTATTTCTGCCGCGCGAGCATGGCCGCCCATCTCGACGTCGAGGATCTCGACCTGATCACCAAGCAGGGCTTCGACTTCTTCCACGAGCAGTTCGGCGTCCGCTACCCGCTGCCCAAGTACGACCAGCTCTGGGTGCCGGACTTCAACGCCGGCGCGATGGAGAACTTCGGCTGTGTCACGCACGCCGAGTCGCACTACATCTTCCGCTCCCAGGTCACCGACTTCGAGTACGAGCAGCGCGCCAACACGATCCTGCACGAGATGGCGCACATGTGGTTCGGCGACCTGGTCACCATGCGCTGGTGGAACGACCTGTGGCTGAACGAGTCGTTCGCCGAGTGGGCCAGCCACTGGTGCAACACCCACGCCACCCGGTTCACCGAGGCGTGGACGACCTTCCTGTCGATCCGGAAGAACTGGGGTTACCGGCAGGACCAGCTCTCCTCCACCCACCCGGTCTACTGCGAGATGCCGGACCTGGAGGCGGTCGAGGTCAACTTCGACGGCATCACCTACGCCAAGGGCGCCAGCGTGCTCAAGCAGCTCGTCGCGTACGTGGGCGAGGAGCCGTTCCTGGCCGGGCTGCGGGCGTACTTCGGCAAGCACGCCTGGGGCAACGCCACGTTCGACGACCTGCTCTCGGAGCTGGAGGCGGCCTCCGGCCGGGAGCTGCGCAAGTTCGCCGCCCAGTGGCTGGAGACGGCGCAGGTCAACACGCTGCGCCCCGAGGTCACCGTCGGCGCCGACGGCGCGTACGAGCGGGTGGTGGTCCGCCAGGAGGCACCGGCCGGGCACCCGACGCTGCGTACCCACCGGATCGGCGTGGGCCTCTACGACCTGACCGACGGCCGGCTGGTCCGCCGCGAGCGGGTCGAGGTGGACGTGACCGGTGAGGCGACCGAGCTGTCCGCGCTGCACGGCAAGCCCGTCGCCGACGTGCTGCTGCTCAACGACGACGACCTCACGTACACCAAGCTGCGGCTGGACGAGCAGTCCATGGCGACCGTGGTGCAGCACATCGCCGGCTTCGAGTCGTCGCTGGCCCGGGCGCTGTGCTGGACCGCGGCCTGGGACATGACCCGGGACGCCGAGCTGTCCGGCCGGGACTACCTGGCACTGGTGCTCGCCGGGCTGCCCGCGGAGACCGACATCAACCTGGTCACCGCCACCCTCCGCCAGGCCACCACCACGCTCGTCTACTACGTCGATCCGGCGTGGGCGCCGACCGGCTGGGCCGAGCTGGCCCGTACCGCCCGGACGGCGCTGGCCGCGGCCGAGCCGGGCAGCGGCTTCCAGCTCGCCTGGGCCCGGGCGTACGCCTCCGCGGCCCGCTCGGACGAGGACCTGGCCGCGCTGCGGGGCTGGCTGGACGGCGGCGAGGTGCCGGCCGGGCTGATCGTGGACACCGAGCTGCGCTGGACGGTCCTCCAGTCGCTGGTCGCCAACGGCGCGGCCGGGGCGGCCGAGGTGGACGCCGAGCTGGCCCGGGACCGCACCGCCAGCGGTGAGCGGGAGGCCGCGTACGCGCACGCGCTGGTGCCGACGGTGGAGAACAAGGCGGCGGTGTGGGCGCAGCTCACCGGCCCGGAGGCGCTGCCGAACTGGCGCAACCGGGCGCTGCTGCAGGGCTTCACCCACCCCGCGCAGGTCGACCTCGTCGCGCCGTACCGGGAGCGGTACTTCGCCACCGTGGCGCAGGTGTGGGCGCAGCGGGACAGCGAGCCGGCGCAGGAGTTCGTCCAGCTCGCCTACCCGGCGTACCTGGTCGACGAGGACACCGTGGCGGCCACCGACGCGTGGCTGGCGCAGGAGGGCCACCCGGCACCGCTGCGCCGGCTGGTCGCGGAGGGCCGCGACGGCGTGGTCCGCGCCCTGAAGGCCCGCACCCGAGACGCCCGCACCGCCTGACCCCCCGTCCCCCCACCCCTCCCACCCCGTCCGCCCCTCGCGGGGGGCGGGGAGGGGCGGGGCGGGGTACGAGGAAGCCCGCCCCGCTTGGTTGCGGGGCGGGCTTCGTGGTACGGGGGGGGTCAGCCCTTGCCGGCGTGGGTGGCGAGCTGGTCGAGGCCCTGGATGATGCCGCCGGCCAGGTCGCCACCGCCGAAGGACGCCACCATGGAGAGCGCGGCGAGCTTGGCGTACGTGTCGGGGATCCGCTTGCGGGCGTACCGGCCGGTGATGATCTCCAGCTGCCGCTGGTTGGGCGACACCGCAATCAGCACCGACTTGTCCGGCTCGGCGAGCTGCCGGTGCAGTCGCTCGGCGTGCTCCCGGATCGGCTCGTCGAGGCCGCCCACGTAGACCGAGAAGACCAGGCCGGTGCCCTGGTCGGCCAGGCGGAGCGCCTCGTCGATGCGGAGCAGCTGACGGGTCGAGAAGGGCCCGTCCAGGACCTGGGGCGGGACCCCCGTCCCCGTCACGGCCTGCGTCTCACCAACGGTCACTTGCGCCTCCGGTTCCACCGGCCGGGGCCTCCCGGCCGGCCTGCTGCTGCTTGCGGCTGCTCAGCGCCGGCGCCTGCGCCCCGGCGGCCAGCGCGGTGCCGGCCGAGTCGGCCAGCTGCTCCGGACGGCCCAGGAACCAGACCGGAGTGAAGTCGAAGGGCCGGCCCGGCCGGTAGCGCTTCGCGCCGCCACCGCCGCCACGGTTGCCGGCGGCGGCCAGTCCGGCGATCACCAGCACCGCAGCCAACGGGATGCCGACGAAGATCAGCACCGTCTCGGTAACAGACAATCCCAACGCCCCCAGGCGGAAAGAGAGACCACGATTTTCCGGGTCGGGTGGACGATCATGACGACGAGCGCCCGACTCCGCTTGTGAGGTTCACGTTAGCGGAGTCGACCGCCCGCCAAATTGCGGGGTGCTGATCCCATCCGCCACAGCCGTGCTCCAGTTGCGCGGCAGTGGCTATCAATGTCCCGTCGTCGCCGTACCGGCCCGTGAGCAGCACCCCGACGGGCAGACCGTCGCCGGTCCGGCCGAGCGGGAGGGAAACGGACGGGTCGCCGGTCACGTTGAAAATGGCGCAGTACGGCGAAAAGCGGCGCTGCCGGTCGAAATCCTCGGCCGGGTCGCGGGCGGCGAACGCGCCCACCGGCGCCTGCGGCGCGGCCAGGGTCGGGCAGAGCAGCAGATCGCAGCCGGCGGTCCGGCGCACGCCGCGGCGTACCTGGGCCTGGAGTTCGCCGAGGGCGGCCATCAGCTGGCCGGCGCCGACGGCCGCCGCCCGGGCGCGCAGGAACCGGGTGAGCGGCAGCAGCTCGCTCTCCCGCTCCGGCGGCACCGGGGAGAGCGCCAGCACGTACCAGATGGTCTCGAAGAGCGGCCACGCCTCGGGGCCGAGCGGCGCGGGAACCTCGACCACCTCGTGGCCGGCGGCGGTGAGCAGCGCGGCGGCCCGGTCGACGGCGGCGACGCAGTCGGGATGCACCGGCACGTCGGCGAGCATCGGGGTGGTGAAGCGGCCGATCCGCAGCCGGCCGGGAGCAGCGTCGCGGGCGGCGCCCAGGTAGCCGCCGGCGGGCGCGGCCGGCGGCAGGTACGGCTCGCCGGGGACCGGCCGGGCCAGCACGTCGAGCAGCGCGGCCACGTCGGCGACGGTCCGGCCGAGCGGGCCGTTGGTGGGCAGCCCGAACGCGCCGAAACCGAGCGGGCCGCCGGAGACCAGACCCCGGCTGGGCTTGTAGCCGACCAGGCCGCAGAGCGACGCCGGGATGCGCAGCGAGCCGCCGCCGTCGGAGCCCTGCGCCACCGGCACGAGCCCCGCCGCCACCCCGGCCGCCGCCCCACCGCTGGAGCCACCCGCGGTGTACGCGAGGCCCCACGGGTTGCGCGCGGGCGGCGCGACGAGGCCCTCCGAGTAGAGCGAGCAGCCCAGCTCGGAGGTGGTGGTCTTGCCGAGGCTGACCAGCCCGGCCGCGGCCATGAACCGGACCACGTCGGCGTCCACCGGGGGCACGAAGTCGGCGAAGGCGGCCGAGCCGAAGGTGGTGCGTACCCCGGCGGTCAGCGTCAGGTCCTTGACGGCGGTGGGCACGCCGTGCAACGGCCCGCGCTCGTCCGCCGGCACCGTGTCGGCGGCCCGGGCCGCCGCCCGCGCCCGCTCCGGAGTGACGGTGACGAACGCGCCGACGGTGTCGCCGAGCGCGTCGACCCGGCGCAGGTGGTGCTCGACCAGCTCCACGCTGGACAGCTCGCCCCGGCGGATCGCGGCGGCCTGCTCCAGCGCGGTCAGGTCGTGCGGCTCGGCCATGCCCCCATCCTGTCCGTTGGCCAGGGTCATCGCACTCATCACCTGCGGCGTGCCTGCGGCCGCGGAGCGAAGGCGGTGGGGCGGTGGGGCGGTGGTGCCGCGGCGGACTCCGCCGCCAGCTCAGCCGTGCAGGAAGCGCAGGGCGTTGCGGGAGAGGAGCTTGTCGCGCTGGTCGGCGGTGAGGAAGTCCGCCTTACGGACCACCTGACCGACCGGGCGCTCCCCCAGCGGGTACGGGTAGTCGCTGCCGACCAGCACCCGGTCCTCCCCCATGGTGTCGACCAGCAGCCGCAGCGCGGCCGGGTCGAAGACCACGGAGTCGACGCAGAACCGGTCGACGTAGGAGCTGGGCGGGGCGGTGGAGGCACCGCGTACCAGGTCGCCCCGGCGGTGCCAGGCGTTGTCGGCGCGGCCCAGCCAGAACGGGAAGCTCCCGCCGCCGTGCGCGAAGCAGATCCGCAGCGTCTCCGGCACCCGGTCGAAGACCCCGCCGAGGATGAGCGCCAGCACCGACAGGTGCGTCTCGGCCGGCATCCCCGTCAGCCAGCGGGCCATCCAGCGGTCCAGCCGCGGGCCGCCCGGCATGTCCCAGGGGTGCACGAAGACCGGGGCGCCGACCTGCGCACAGTGGGTCAGGAACTGCACGACGCCCGCGTCGTCGAGGTCGCGGTCGCCGACGTGGTTGCCGATCTCCACACCGGTATGGCCGGCCGCGAGGCAGCGGTCCAGCTCCGCACAGGCCAGGTCCGGGTCCTGCAGCGGCACCTGGCAGAAGGGCACCAGCCGGTCGCCACCACCGGCGGTGACCGCCAGGGTGAGGTCGTTGAAGATCCGGGCCACCTTGACCGCCTGCTCGGCCGGGCGGTCGTAACTGAAGAAGACCGGGGTGGGCGAGACCACCTGCACGTCCACGCCGTCGGCGGCCATGTCGGCCAGCCGGGTCTCCGCGTCCCAGCACTCCGCGCCGACCGGCCGGAACTCCGTCTCCCCCACCATGATCATGGCGGCGCGCTCGGAGTCCACCCGCAGCCAGGGCCAGCCGGACCCGCCGCACGCCGCGGCGAGGTCCGGCCACCCCTTCGGCACGACGTGCGTGTGCACGTCCACGACCGGGTGCGACATCAGCCCTTGCCCGGGTGCAGCGCGCCGCAGTTGGTGCAGGTGCGGGCCTTCTCGTCGGCGTAGAACGCCGAGAAGACCGGGGGCAGGTCGGCCGCGATGTCCCGGACCTGGAGCTCCACCTCGTGCACCTTGTGACTGCACTCGGGGCAGTACCACTGGAACTTCTCCAGCGTGCCCTCCTCGCGGACCCGCTCGATCACCATGCCGATCGAGCCGGCCTCGGGGCGCTGCGGCGAGTGCGGGGTGTTCCGCGGCAGCATCCACATCTGACCCTCGCGGACGTGCACCGTACGCGGGCCCTCCGGGAGCATCAGGTTGATGTGCATGTTGCCCTTGACCTGATAGAAGAACTCCTCGTACGGGTCGACGTGGAAGTCGGTGCGCTGGTTGGGCCCGCCCACCACCATGACGATGAAGTCGTCGCTGCCCGGCAGCATCTCCTTGTTGCCCACCGGCGGCTTGAGCAGGTGCTGGTTCTCCCCGATCCAGCCTTGGAAGCTGAACGGCTCGGCGATCTCACTCACGATGACCTCCTGACGGAAGTAGGGCCACGGCCTGCATCTCGATCAGCAGGTGCGGATGCGGCAGCTGGTGCACCGCCACCGTGGTCCGGGTCGGCCCGGTGGCGTCGAAGAACTCCGCCCACACCTCGTTGTATCCACCGAAGTCATTCATGTTGACCAGGTAGCTGGTGACCTGCACGAGGTCGGACAGGTCGGCCCCGACCGACCGCAGCAGGTCCCGGATGTTCTCGATCACGGCCCGGGTCTGCGCCCGGATGTCGAGGTCCGTCGTGCCGAACTCGTCCACGGACACACCCGCGAAGGTGTTGTCCGGCCGCCGGGAGGACGTACCCGAGACGAAGACGAATCCCCCGGCCACCTTGACGTGCGGGAACGCCCCCCGCGGCACGGCCTTCCCGGCCACCACCCGCGCCTCCCCGCTCACGACCACCACCCCCGGACCGTGACGCACGGAACCAGCCGGACCACGTCGGGGGTTCCGGGCAGCCCGGTCGGCGGAGGGATCAAGTCTGACCGTCCGGAGCCGCCCGGGCTGCCCGGAACCCCCATCACGACGCTCACGACGAACCCCGCAGCGAGGCGGTGCCGAGCTTCTCCAGCACGGCCCGGACGTGCGCACCGGGGCGCAGCGGCACGGCGGCGGTGGCCGCCCCCGCGAGGAAGACCCAACCGGAGCGGAGTCGCACCCCGTGCCGGCCGGCCAGCCGCAGCCCCTCGTCGAGGGCCCGACGCGGGTCGCCGAGGATCGCCGCGGTCGAGCCGACCTGCGCCACCCGCCCGTCGATCTCCAGCAGCACACCGAGGTTGTCCAGCCCGTCGGGCACCGGCGACCAGGGCCCGACGACGAACGCGGCGGCCGAGGCGTTGTCGGCGATGACGTCCGGCAGGGAGAAGGTGAAGTTGGCGTACCGGGAGTCGATCAGCTCGAGTGCCGGGGCGACCGCGCGGACCGCGTCGGTGAACGCGCCGACCGGCTCGCCGGGCTCGGGCAGGCGGTCCAGCAGGAACGCCACCTCCGGCTCGACCCGGGGGTGAATGAAGTCGGACACGTCGACCGTGCCGCCGTCCGGGACCCGCATCGCGTCGGTGAGCCGTCCCCAGATCACCTCGTCCACGCCGACCTGGGCCATCTTCGCCTTGCTGGTCAGCCCCATCTTCAGCCCGACCAGCCGCTCGCCCCGGTCGAGGCGGCGCTGCAGCAGCGCGGTCTGCACGGCGTACGCGGCGTCGACGTCGAGGCCGGTCTCGGCGGCGAGCTGCGGGACGGCGCTGGCCGTGTCGGCGGCCGCGCCCAGCTTCTCGGCGATCCCCGCGATGTCCGGCCCGATCATGAGTTCTCCTTGCTCGCGAGGTCCAGCGCCACGTCGACGATCATGTCCTCCTGGCCGCCGACCATCCGGCGCCGGCCCAGCTCGACCAGGATCGAGCGGACGTCCACCCCGTACTTCGCCGACGCGCGTTCGGCGTGCCGGAGGAAGCTGGAGTAGACGCCCGCGTACCCGAGGGAGAGCGTCTCCCGGTCCACCTGGACCGGCCGGTCCTGCAGCGGGCGGACCAGGTCGTCGGCCGCGTCCATCAGCGCGAACACGTCGCAGCCGTGCTTCCAGCCGTGCAGCTCGGCGACCGCGACGAAGACCTCCAGCGGGGCGTTGCCGGCCCCGGCACCCATGCCGGCCAGGGAGGCGTCCACCCGGACGGTCCGCCCGTGCGCGGCGTCCGGGCCGGCCGGGGTGGCGCCGAGGATCCGGCCGTGCTCGACGGCGATCACGCTGTTGGCCACCCCGAGCGACAGGTTGTGGTGCGCGTGGATGCCGATCTGCGTCTCCGGCGCGAGCACCTGCCGGTACGCGTCGATCCGCTCGGCCACGTCGGACATCAGCAGCCGGCCACCCGAGTCGGTGACGTAGACGCAGTGCGCCCCGTACGACTCCATCAGCTTGGCCTGGGCGGCCAGCCCGGCCGGGTCGTTCATGTGCGACATCATCAGGAACCCGGCGACGTCCATGCCGTTCTCGCGCGCCCAGGAGATGTGCTGGGCGGAGATGTCCGCCTCGGTGCAGTGGGTGGCGATCCGGACGCTGGTCACCCCGAGCGCCTTC
Source organism: Micromonospora sp. NPDC007271 (assembly GCF_040634005.1). Taxonomy (NCBI): domain Bacteria; kingdom Bacillati; phylum Actinomycetota; class Actinomycetes; order Micromonosporales; family Micromonosporaceae; genus Micromonospora; species Micromonospora sp. NPDC007271. The sequence goes on along the minus strand of NZ_JBEYER010000053.1, from coordinate 42,208 downwards.
GCCGCCTTCAGGTCGGCGATGGTGCCGATCCCGGGCAGCAGCAGGGTGGTGAGCCTCGCGTTGGTCAGCACCTCGGCGGCGGCCGAGATCCAGTCGGCGTCGCCGGCCGCGCCGTGGCCGTAGTTGACGCTGGAGCCGGCCAGACCGTCGCCGTGGGCCACCTCGATCGCGGCCACCCCGGCCGCGTCCAGCGCGGCGGCGATGGTCCGCACCTGGTCCACCGTGTACCGGTGCGCGATGGCGTGCATGCCGTCCCGCAGCGTCACGTCCTGGATGTACAGGTCGGTCATGCCGGGACTCCCTTCGCCCGCAGGGCGACCAGCCGCTCGGCGGTACGCAGTGCGGCCGACGTCATGATGTCCAGGTTCCCGGCGTACGCGGGCAGGTAGTGCCCGGCCCCGGAGACCTCCAGGAAGACCGAGACCTGGAGCCCGGTGAAGTGCCGGCCCAGTGCCGGCACGTACGCGTCGACCCGGTCGAACTGCACGTCCTGCTTGAGCCGGTAGCCCGGGACGTACTCCTGCACGGTGGCCACCATCTCGGCCACCGAGGCGGCGACGGCGGCGCGGTCGGCGTCGGCGTCCGGGCAGAGGCAGTAGACGGTGTCGCGCATCAGCAGCGGCGGGTCCGCCGGATTCAGCACGATGATCGCCTTGCCGCGCTCGGCGCCGCCCACCACCTCGATCGCCCGGGCGGTGGTCTCGGTGAACTCGTCGATGTTGGCCCGGGTGCCCGGCCCGGCCGACTTCGAGGCGATCGAGGCGACGATCTCCCCGTACGCGACCGGGGTGACCCGGCCGACGGCGTGCACGATCGGCACGGTGGCCTGCCCGCCGCAGGTGACCATGTTGACGTTCGGTTCGTGCAGGTGCTCGTCGAGGTTGACCGGCGGCACCACGTACGGGCCGACGGCGGCCGGGGTCAGGTCGACCACGCTCCGGCCGTGCGCCCGCAGCACCTCGTCATGACGCCGGTGCGCGCCGGCCGAGGTGGCGTCGAAGACCAGCTCGACGTCGGCGAACTCGGGCAGCGCCACCAGCCCGTCCACGCCCTCGGCCGTGGTCGCCACGCCGAGCCGCCGGGCCCGGGCCAGGCCGTCGGACGCCGGGTCGATGCCGGCCATGGCCACCATCCGCAGCTCCGTGCTGAGCCGCAGCACCTTGATCATCAGGTCGGTGCCGATGTTGCCCGACCCGAGCACCGCCACGCCGACACTCATGCCGACACTCCACTTCGCTCCGTGCCGCCATGAGGCACCATCAGGCCGCGTCGATGATTCGCTCGCTGACGCTCGCTCATCGCGTCTCCTTCGAAAAGCAGGTCCGCACCGAGCCGAGCCCGGAGATCCGCGCCTCGTACGCCGCCCCGGGGGTGACCGGCACCATCGGGCCGAGCGCACCGGAGAGCACCACGTCGCCGGCGCGCAGCGGGTCGCCGGCCCGGGCCATCGTCCCGGCCAGCCACTCCAGCGCGTGCAGCGGGTTGCCGAGGCAGGCCGCCCCGGCGCCGACCGACACCGGCTCCCCGGCCTGCTCCAGCACCATCCCCGCCAGGCGCAGGTCCAGGTCGGCGAGCCGGCGGGGCGCGGTGCCGAGCACGAAGAGCCCGCTGGAGGCGTTGTCCGCCACGGTGTCCACGATGGAGATGTCCCAGCCGGCGATCCGCGAGTCGACGATCTCGATGGCCGGCAGCACGTGGTCGACGGCCCGGATCAGGTCGACGGTGGTGACCCGGTCGTCGGTCAGGTCCGCGCCGAGCACGAAGGCGATCTCCGCCTCCACCCGGGGCTGGAGCAGCCGGCCCATCGGCACCTCGACGCCGTCGCCGACCGCCATGTCGTCGAAGAGCACCCCGAAGTCGGGCTGGAAGACCCCGAAGCTCTCCTGCACCGCCCGGGAGGTCAGCCCGATCTTCGCCCCCACCCGGCGGTGGCCCTTGCCGAGCCGCTGCCGGGTGTAGACCTGCTGCACCTGGTAGGCCGACTCGATGTCGCCCTCCGGCAACAGCCGGCCGCGCAGGGGCGGGCAGGGCTTCTCATCCTGCCGGGCGACCGCCAGTTCCCGGTTGGCGGCCTCAATGTCGACCGTGGTCATCCTCGCTCCTCGCTGCGCTCGCTGACGACGCCGTGGTGCATTCTGCCCGTTGCGCCCGCTCATGAGAGGTCCACGCAGACGTTGGTGAGCTCGGAGTAGAAGTCGAGCGAGTGGATTCCGCCCTCCCGGCCGATGCCGGACGCCTTCACCCCGCCGAACGGGGTGCGCAGGTCGCGCAGGAACCAGGTGTTCACCCAGACGATGCCGGCGTCCAGTCTGGACCCGGCCCGGTGCGCCCGGCCCACGTCCCGGGTCCAGACCGTCGCCGCCAGGCCGTAGTCGGTGCCGTTGGCCAGGGCGTACGCCTCCTCCTCGGTGTCGAACGGGGCGACGTGGACCACCGGGCCGAAGATCTCCTCCCGGTTGGTGCGGGCGTCCGGCCCGAGCCCGGTCAGCACGGTCGGCCGCACGTACGCGCCGCCGTCTCGGGCGTCGCCGAAGCGCGGCACCCCGCCCCCGGCGCGTACCTCGGCGCCCTCGGCCCGGGCCAGCTCGTAGTGGCCGAGCACCTTGTCCCGGTGGGCGTGCGAGATCAGCGGCATGTTCGCCGTGGCCTCGTCGGCCGGCCAGCCGTACGCCAGTTCGTCGGCGCGCTTGGCCAGCCGCGCGGTGAACTCCTCGAAGACCGGCCGCTGCACGTAGATCCGCTCGGTGCAGAGGCAGACCTGGCCGCCGTTGGTGAAGCTGGACCGGACCGACCCGGCGACCGCCGCGTCCAGGTCGGCGTCGGCGAAGACCAGGCCGGCGTTCTTGCCGCCCAGCTCGAAGCTGACCGCCTTCACCCCGTCGGCGGCGGCCCGCATGATGGCGCTGCCGGTGGCGGACTCCCCGGTGAAGGTGATCGCGTCCACACCCGGGTGCCGGGTGAGGAACTCCCCGGCCGAGTCCGGGCCGAAGCCGTGCACCAGGTTGAACACGCCCGCCGGTACGCCCGCGGCGGCCATCACCTCGGCGAGCAGGGTGGCCGACGCCGGGGTCTCCTCGCTGGGCTTGATCACCACGGCGTTGCCGCAGGCCAGCGCCGGGGCGACCTTCCAGGTGAGCAGGAGCAGCGGCAGGTTCCACGGCACGATCACCGCGACCACGCCGACCGGCTTGCGGACCGCGTAGTTCAGCGCCCGGCCACCCGTCGGGGTGACCGTGGTGAACGACTCGGTCGGGGCGGTCGCGACGATCTCGGCGAACGCCCGGAAGTTGGCCGCGCCGCGCGGGATGTCCAGCGTGCGGGCCTGGGAGATGGACTTGCCGGTGTCCGCCACCTCGGCGGCGACCAGGTCGTCGAAGCGGCGTTCCAGCTCGTCGGCGACCCGGCGCAGCACCTCGGCGCGCTCCCGCTCCCCCATCCGGCCCCACGGCCCGCGCAGGGCCGCCCGGGCGGCGGCGACCGCATCATCCACGGTGGACGAGGATGCCTCGACCACCTCGAAGACCGGCTCGCCGGTGACCGGGCTGCGCTTGGTGAACCGGGTGCCGGCGTCGACGAACTCGCCGCCGACGAAGTTGCGCAGCAGGCCGGGGCCGTCCGGCGCGTGCCCGGCCATCAGCCGGGGATCCCAGAGAGTCATCGCCGCCTCCCCCGCCCGAGCGCCACCGCCGCGCCGGCCAGCGCCGCCACCGCGCCGGCCGCCAGCGCCCCGACCACCTGGTACTGCCGACGCACCCGGCGGCGTACCTCCGCGTACGGGGTGGTGGAGAAGGAGACCAGCTCGTACTGCGACACGTACCGGTCGGGCAGGGCCCGCTCCAGGGCGTGCTCGATCCGCTTGCGGGTCTGGAACACCGGCGAGGCGACCTTGTCCCGCATCTCCACGAAGTTGGCCAGCGCCATCCGGGCGATCGCCTCGGCGTTGGCCTGCCGCCGCTGCTGGAACAGCGGCAGCGCCGCCGCCCACTCGTCGCCGCACTCGTCCAGGCAGCGGTCCAGCTCGACCACGTCCTCGAACGCGCAGTTCGCGCCCTGGCCGTAGAACGGCACGATGGCGTGCGCCGCGTCGCCGAGCAGGCCCACCTTTCCGTTCACCTGCCACGGGGTGCAGCGGACCGTGCCGAGCACGCCGACCGGGTTGTGCTGGTAGTCGTCGACCAGGTTCGGGGCGAGCGGGATCAGGTCGGGATAGTGGGTGGCGAAGTACCGCTCGATGGCGGCCGGGCTGCCCAGCGACGCGAAGCTCGCGGTGCCGTGGGTGGGCCAGAAGAGCGTGCAGGTGAACGACCGGTCCGGGTTGGGCAGCGCGATCATCATCGAGGTGCCGCGCGGCCAGATGTGCAGCGCGCCGGGATCCAGGGCGAAGTCACCGCCGAGCGGCGGGATCGTGAGTTCCTTGTAGCCGTAGTCGAGGAAGTCCAGGCTCTCGGTCAGCGCGCCGTACCCGAGGAGCTGCCCGCGCACGGCGGAGCCGGCGCCGTCGGTGCCGAGCACGACCGAGGCCGTGGCCGTGACCTTGCCCTGCGGGGTCTCGAAGGTCATCTCGCCGGTGGCCGGGTCGAGCCCGACCAGCCGGTGGTCGAAGGCGGTCCGCACGCCGGGCCGCGCGGCGGCGGCGTCGAGCAGCGCGTTGTTCAGCGCGCCCCGGCTGATCGAGTTGATCGCCCGGTCGCCGGAACCGCTGTACGACTGGAACTGCGACTCCCCCGCGACCGGGTGGATCATCCGGCCGCGCATCGGCAGCGCGTCCGCCATCACCTGCTGCTCCAGCCCGATCCGGCGCAGCGCGTCGAGGCCGCGCTCGGAGAGCGCCAGGTTGATCGAGCGGCCCCGCTCCACCTTCCCGGTACGCGGGTCCGGCCGGCGCTCGTAGAGGGCCACCGGGTAGCCGCGCCGGGCCAGGTAGCAGGCCAGCAGGCAGCCGGCCAGCCCGGCCCCGACGACGGCGATCTCCTCCCGTTCCACGGTCATGAGGTGGCCTCCACCGTCGCGGCCAGCGCGTCGGCGACCCGCCAGCAGTCGTGGTACGTCGAGTAGAGCGGCACCGGGGCGAACCGGACGATGTCCGGCTCCCGGGCGTCGGCGATCACCCCGTGCTCGTGCCGCAGCCGCTTGGTCAGCTCGTCCGCGCTGCCCGCCCCGATCCGCACGGAGAGCTGGCAGCCCCGGCGGGCCGGGTCGCGCGGGGTGATCACGGTGAGCGGCCGGTCGACGGTCACCTCGTCCAGCAGCCGCTCCAGCCACCCGGTGAGCCGCAGGCTGCGCTCCCGCAGCGCGGGCATGCCGATCGAGTCGAACAGCTCCAGCGAGGTACGCACCGGGCCCATCGCGAAGATCGGCGGGTTGGAGATCTGCCACGCCTCGACGGTGGCCGGCGGCCGGGACACCGGAGTCATCTCGAACCGGGTGGCTGCCTCGGTGCTCCACCAGCCCTCGAAGCGGGGCAGGGCGGGGTCGCCCAGGTGCCGCTCGTGGACGAAGACGCCGGCCAGCGCGCCGGGCCCCGAGTTGAGGTACTTGTACGAGCACCAGGCGGCGAAGTCGACGTCCCAGTCGTGCAGCGCGAGGGGGACGTTGCCGGCCGCGTGCGCCAGGTCCCACCCGACCACCGCGCCGGCGGCCCGCCCGGCGGCGGTGATCGTCGGGATGTCCATCAGCTCGCCGGTCAGGTAGTTGACCCCGCCGAGCAGCACCAGCGCGACGGTGTGCCCCTCGGCGGCGAGGAAGTCGCACACGTCGGCGGTCCGCAGGGTGTCCTCGCCGGGGCGCGGCTTCAGTCGGACCACGGTGACGTCCGGGTCCAGGCCGTGGAAGCGGGCCTGGCTGCGCACCGCGTAGCTGTCCGAGGGGAAGGCGGTGTCCTCGATGACGATCCGGGTCCGCTCCCCCGCCGGCCGGTAGAAGCTCACCATCAGCAGGTGCAGGTTGACCGTGAGGGAGTTCATCACCACGGTCTCCGCGGGGAGCGCGCCGACCAGTCGCGCGGCGGGTGCGGTGAGCAGTTCGTGGTACGGCAGCCAGGGCCGCTCCGCCTCCAGGTGCCCCTCCACGCCCAGCCGGTGCCAGGCGTCCAGGTCGGCGAGGAGTTCGTCCCGGGTGGCCCGGGGTTGCAGGCCCAGCGAGTTGCCGGCCAGGTAGGCCACCTCCGGGTAGCGGCCGCCCTCGGCGGGAGGCACGTGGAAGAGGTGCCGGTGCCCGGGGTCGGCGGCGTCGAGCTGACGCGCCTCTGCTTCGGTGTGCATGTCCTTCTCTCTCGCTCACATCGCCGTGCGGGCCGACCAGAGTTCCGGGAAGACCACCCGGGCCATGCTGCGCTGCAGCCAGGCCAGCCCGGCCGAGCCGCCGCTGCCGACCTTGGCGCCCATGGTCCGCTGCACCGCCTTGATGTGGTGCCAGCGCCAGTCGCCGAACCGCTCGGCAACCTCGGTCAACGCCTCGCCCAGCAGCCGCAGGTGGTTGTCCGGGCCGCCGTCGGCGTAGATCCGCACCCAGGCCGCCTCGACCTCCGGATGCGGCTCGTGCTCGCCGGACACGTCGCGGTCCAGCAGCTCGGCGGGGAGATGGAAGCCCCGCCGGGCGAGCAGGGCGACCACGTCGTCCCAGAGGCTCGGCGCGGCGAGGGCCTCGGTCAGCTCCGCGTACACCTCCGCCTGCCGGCGGAAGGGGCGGATCAGCGCCGGGTCGCGGAGGCCGAGCAGGAACTCCAGCTGCCGGTACATCGCCGACTGGAAGCCGGAGCCCTCGCCGAGCCGGTCGCGGAAGCGGTTGAAGTCGGCCGGGGTCATCCAGCGCAGCCCCTGCCAGGCGGCGTTGAGCCCTTCCAGGTGCAGGGCGGCGCGGCGCAGCGGGGGCAGTGCCTCCCAGATCCGGTTCGCCCGCAGCTCCCGCTGGGCGTGCCGCAGCTCGTGGCAGGTCAGGCCGAAGTACAGCTCCATGATCTGGCTGACCATCAAAAAGGACATCTCGCCCGGGTCATCGCTGAGCGGCTGCTGCAACCGGTGCAGCGTGCTCGCCCGCACGTATGCGTCGTAGGGCACCCGGTCGGCGAACTCCAGCGTCGGCTCGCCGCCGTTGCGCGCTGCCCGGGCCGCCCGCTGACTCGGCGTGGCCGGACGTACCGCCATGGTCTGTTCCACCGTCAGCTCCCTCCGTACTCGCGGTAGACGACATGATCCCGCTACCGGATCCGCCGATGGAATGCCTGTTCAACGGCGATACGGTGGTGGGACCTGCCGCCTTGAAGGCGGAACGGCCCACGGGTTCACGAACGAAAGGCCACGCAGTGGACGACATGGACTGGGCGCTGCTGCGCGAACTCCAGGCCGACGCTCGGCTCTCGTACAGCGAGCTGTCCCGGCGGGTGCACCTGTCGCCGCCGGCCGTGGCCGAGCGGGTCCGCCGGCTGGAGGAGTCCGGGGTCATCACCGGCTACCACGCCCACGTGGACCTGACCCGGGCCGGGCGGACCGTGGTCGCCCTGATCCGGATGTCCTGCTACGGGTCACGCTGCATCCTCAACGACCCGCAGGTGGCCGGCTGGCCGGAGATCATGGAGATCCACCGGATCACCGGCGACGCGTGCAGCATGCTCAAGGTGGCGGCCGGCTCGATCGACGAGTTCGAGGGGGTCATCGACCGGCTCGCCCCGTACGGCCAGCCGTCCAGCACGATGGTCCTCTCCACCCCGCTGGAATGGCACCCGGTCACCCCGCTCCCGCCCGCCGGCCCGGCGTCGGCCGGTCGCCGCCGCTGAGGTGCGAGGAAGGGCCCCCTGTCATCGCCTCACGCAGAGCAGGGAACCCCGTCAACCACCCCGGGGACGTCCGGGTTTGGTGGGGTCGGATCGGGAAAGCATGAGCCCTGCCCGTCAGCAGGATTCCGGTGCGCCGCACCGGGAGGGGGGAATCATGCGAGGGCTCGTGTGGCACCGCGCCTTGTCTGCCGTCCTGAGCGTCTTCGGACTGGTCGCGATGGTCGTCCTGATGTCCGTCGCCCCGGCGCGCGCCGGGGAGAACGTCTTCGTCGAGGTCACGCCGAATCCCGCACAGGCCGGCTCCCGGGTGAGCATCCGGGCCAGTTGCGACAACGCGAACAACCGGCAGGCCGAGGTGAACTCGGACGCCTTCGGGCGGGTGATGCTCCGGCCGGACAACGGCTTCCTCACCGGGGCGGTGACCATCCCCGCCAACAAGCAGGCCGGTGACTTCCCGGTCGACCTGCGCTGCGCCAACGGCCAGACTGCGTCGACCGTGCTCACCGTGCTGAACATGGCCCAGCCGAGCAAGGGCCCGGCCACCGGTGGGGGCGGCACCGCGGACGGTCGCGGCGCGGGCTCGCTGCTGCTGATCGGCGGCCTGGTCGCGGTGGCGGTGGCGGCCGGCGTCGGGGCCCGCCGCAGGACCGGGCCGCGCGTCTGACGAGGTGCGGCCCATGGCCCGCCCAGCGACCCGAGTCCGAGTCGGCCGACAGCCGGACCACCGGGACGGCGGCACCCGGCTCCACGGCGACGGTCGTACCACCACCCGGCTCGACCCGGCCGGCCCCCTGCCGGGCGGGAACGACCCGAGCGCCGCGAGCCGCGCCAGCGCCGGCACCAGCGGCCTCCACGGTGACGGCCACCGGCCGAAACGCCGCCACACCCCGACCGCCGCGCACAGCGACACCAACCGCCTCCACGGCGACGGCCACCGGCCGAAACGCCGCCACACCCCGACCGCCGCGCGCAGCCACACCAACCGCCTCCACGGCGACGGCCACCGGCCGGGGCTCCGCAAGGACCTGGTAACCGCGAAGTCTGGCACCGGGCGGTGGAGCGGCCTCGCCGCCGCCGCGAGCCGTGGCTGGACCAGCCGCCGGCTCCGGAGCGCGCTCCGGCTGGCGGCCCGGGCGTCCCGCCGGTTCGTCCACGCCGCGGGCCACGCCTCCACGGCCAGCGTCGCCACCGCGGGCACGTCGGTTCACCCGGTGCCGGTACGGCGTACCGCCGCCGCTGCCCGCTGGCGGTACGCCGCCCGGCGCGGCCCTGGCGCCCCGGTGCTGGTGATCGCCACACTGATGGTGCTGATCGTGGCGATGCTCGGCGTCGAGCGGGTGACCGGCGTCACCGTGCTGCCGGACCGGCTCTTCGCCGGGGTCCGGCCGCCACCGAAGGGGTTTCCGGTGCTGCCGGCGAGCCCGCCGACGGACATCACGATCAGAAAGCTCGACCTGCGGGCGCCGGTGCACCGGGTCGGCATCGCGCCGGACGGCAGCATCGCCGTACCGGAACTGGAGAAGGCGGGCGAGGCCGGCTGGTACGACCAGGGGCCGACCCCCGGGCAGTACGGCCCGGCGGTGATCGTCGGGCACGTCGACACCACCACGGGGCCGGCCGTCTTCCACGACCTGCGGAAGCTGGACGACGGCGACCGGGTCGAGGTGACCCGCGAGGACCACTCGGTGGCCGTCTTCGAGGTCACCTCGGTGCAGCGGTACGACAAGGAGCGACTGCCGGCGGACCAGGTCTACGGCGACTTCAGCCGGCCCAACCTGCGCCTGATCACCTGCGGTGGCCGGTGGGTGGGCGGAGCCACCGGGTACGCCGACAACCTCGTGGTCTACGCATCGCTGGTCGACTCCCGTGGCCCCTGACCCGGGCTCAGGCCGCTGGCCCGTGACGGGGCTCAGGCCGCCTCGGGCTCCGGCTCGCGCAGGTCCAGCCAGTCCGCCCAGCGGGGATCGGGCGCGCGGTGCCCGAGCACCCGCCACGCCGTGCCCTTCGGGGCGGCCGGCAGGCTGTGCAGCCGCCAGCCCAGCTCGGCCGGGGTCTTGTCGCCCTTGGTGTGGTTGCAGCGGGCGCAGGCGGCCACCACGTTCTCCCAGGCGTGCCGGCCGCCGCGGCTGCGGGGGAAGACGTGGTCGATGGTCTCCGCCGGACCCCGGCAGTACGCGCAGCGCCAACCGTCCCGGGCAAAGATCGCTCGGCGGGAGAGCCCGACGTGGGTGCGATACGGGACCCGGACGTAGCGGGTGAGCCGGACCACCGAGGGGACCGGGAGCGCGTTGCGCGCGCTGTGCAGGATGCCGTCGCCGTCGGCGACGCAGACCGCCTTGGCCGACAGCACGAGGATCGCGGCGCGACGCACCGACACGACACACAGCGGCTCGTAGGTGGCGTTGAGAACCAGCGCACCGGAGCCCGCCGCAAGTCGTATGTCAGGCATCGTGCTCACCCTCCCGGTCCAGCCGCTCCTGTCGCCGCCGTGCCGGCAAGGGCCCCACGGGCAGCGGGGCACCGCCGACACCGGCCGGATCACCGACGTCCGTTGCGCCAATCGTCCCTGATCGGGCCCCGGATTGCACGCACTAATCCGGGGTACCCTCATGAAGCGCTGGCCGACTGTGCCACGATGACCGGTTCCGCCCCGCACGGCCGCCCGCCCCGCCGGCCCGTACGCTCCCGAGGAGGGGCAGCAGCGGACGCCCAGCCGCCGTGCGGTACGAATTCAGGGTGAGTGCCACCAACCTGATGCTCCACGCCCTGGCCGCCGCGACCGACGCCGACCCGCCGAGCCCCGAATGCCTCCAGGAGCCGCTCTGCAAGTGGACCTGGAAGGTCACCGGCTCGACCTGGTTCGCCGAGGGCAGCTACTGGATCCTGCTGAAGCCGCTGCGGATCGTCCTGATCGTGCTGCTGGCCTTCGCCGCCCGCTGGGCGCTGCACCGGACGATCAACCGGCTGGTCCGGAGCACCACCGAGGGCGCGGTGCCCACCCTGCTCAAGCCGCTGCGCGAGCGGATCCCCAGCGCCGCGCTGAACCCCGAGCAGTTCATGCCGGAGCGCCGGCGGCAGCGGGCCGAGGCGATCGGCTCCGTGCTGCGCAGCCTGGTCACCGCGTTCGTCTTCGGCATCGCGCTGCTGATGGTGCTGAAGGAGTTCAGCTTCGACCTGGCCCCGCTGCTGGCCAGCGCCGGCATCGCCGGCGTCGCCCTCGGCTTCGGCGCGCAGAGCCTGGTCAAGGACCTGATAGCCGGCCTGTTCATGCTGATCGAAGACCAGTACGGCGTCGGCGACACCGTCGACCTGGGCCAGGCCACGGGCGTGGTCGAGTCCGTCGGACTGCGGGTCACCACCGTCCGCGACGGGCGCGGGGTGCTCTGGTACATCCGCAACGGCGAGATCATCCGGGTCGGCAACAAGAGCCAGGGCTGGGCCGTGGTGGTGGTGGACCTGCCGATCGGCTTCGCCAGCACCGAGGAGGCGACGGCGGTGCTGCGTACGGCGGCGGCCTCGGTGGCCATGGATCCGGACCTGGCGGCCCAGATCGTCGAGGAGCCGGAGGTCCTCGGCGTCGAGCAGATCACGGTGGACGGCACGGTGATCCGTACGGTGGTCAAGACGACCGCGGAGGGGCAGTTCGCGGTCGGTCGCGAGCTGCGCCGCCGGCTGGCGGAGGCGCTGGAGAACTCCGGCATCACCGCCCAGATCGCGGCGGCCCGGCTGTATCCGGGGGCGCCGCCCAGGGCCGCGGGCGAGACGGGCACCGGAGGACCGACCTGACCGTCGCCATCAGTCCCACTTCGGGGGGACGATTTCGGGGGTCGCGCCCCGGCCGACCCCTCGGGTATCGTCCGTTCGTTCAGTCGGAGATGCGACGTTCAACCCGTTCACCCTAGCCAGTCATCCGACGATCGGGCAGAATCCGGTGGACGCGCTCCCCGTGGGGGCGTGCTCGTGTCCTCGCTGATCCGTAGATCTGACGACGGTTCCCGGTCGGGCCATCACGAGTGGTGGGCCCCGGGGACGATGGAGGCGACGGTGTCCGACGAGCGACCCGCCCAGGAGGGCCCGGCCACCTTTCGCGAAGTCTTCAGCCTGGCGGAGTTCCGCGCCCTCTTCGCGGCCAACGCCCTGTCCTGGGTCGGCGACTACATCGCCAAGGCCGCGGTCACCGTACTGATGCTCCGGGAGACCGAGTCGGTGGCGCTCTCCGCCGCCGCGTTCGCCGCCAGCTATCTGCCCTGGCTGCTCGGTGGCCCGCTGCTCTCTGCGGTCGCCGAACGGCACCGGTACCGGCAGGTCATGGTGGCCTGCGACGTGGTCCGGATGGCGATGATGCTGCTGGTGGCCGTCCCCGGGATGCCGCCCTGGGCCATCCTCGCCCTGATCTTCGCCGCCACGCTGGCCAATCCGCCGAGCCAGGCCGCCCGGTCCGCGCTGATGCCGCACATCCTCACCGGCGACCGGCTGGTGGTGGGCCTGTCGGTCTCCACGAGCTCCAGCCAGGCCGCCCAGGTGGTCGGTTACCTGGTCGGCGCGGCCATCGCCGTGGCCAGCCCCACCACCGCCCTGCTGATCAACGCGGCCACGTTCGCCCTGTCGGCGGCCCTGGTCCGGCTCGGGCTGCGGGACCGGCCGCCCACGATGACCGCCGCGCACCGCAGCCACCTGCTACGGGAGACCGCGCAGGGCTTCCGGATCGTCTTCGGCTGGCCGGTGCTACGCGCCATCGCCGTGCTGGTGTTCAGCGCGATGGTCTTCTCGATCGTGCCGGAAGGGCTCGCCGCGGCGTGGGCTGCCGAGCGCAGCGGCGACAACCTGAACGCCGGCACCGCTCAGGCGGTCATCATGGCCGCGAACCCGGTCGGCTACATCCTCGGCGGGCTGCTGATCGGCCGGCTCGTCGCACCGTCCCGCCGGCTGGGGCTGATCCGGCCGCTGGCCATCCTCGCCCCCGCGGTGCTGATCCCCGCGTTCCTCGACCCGCCGCCGCTCGTGGTGGCGCTCCTCGCGGCCGCCTGCGGCTTCGCGGTGGGCGGGCTGCTGCCGCTGGCCAACGGCCTCTTCGTCCGCGCCCTGCCGGACGGCTACCGGGCCCGGGCGTTCGGCGTGATGGCCAGCGGGACGCAGATCATCCAGGGTGCGGCGGTGCTGGCCACCGGGGCGCTCGCCGAGCGGTTCGCCATTCCCTCGGTGGTGGGCGCGTGGAGCGCCGCCGGAGTGATCCTGATGGTCGTTGCGGTGATCACCTGGCCGCGGGCGGAGACGGTGGAGGCGGCCGTCGAGGCTGCCTCGGCCCGGGCCGAGGACCGCGACCCGCACCCTCCCGCGCCCGCGCAGCGCACGACGATCGGCGAGCGGAGCCGGCAGGCGGTGACCTGACTCTCCCCGGCGGTGACCTGGCTCCCGCCCGGGCGATGGGCGGCGGCGACCGGCCGGCGGTACCTGGCAGGATGGAACGGTGACATCCTCAGGCGAGTCGATGACCCTCTTCGAGGCGGTCGGCGGCGAACCCACCTTCCGCAAGCTGGTGGACGAGTTCTACGCCGGCGTCGCCACCGACCCGCTGCTGCGGCCGATGTACCCGGAGGAGGATCTCGGCCCGGCGGCTGACCGGCTGACCCTCTTTCTCATGCAGTACTGGGGCGGCCCGCGCACCTACTCGGAGCAGCGCGGCCACCCCCGGCTGCGGATGCGGCACGCCCCGTTCCGGATCGGCGCGGCCGAGCGGGACGCCTGGCTGCGCCACATGCGCCGGGCCGTGGATCGACTGGACCTGCCGCCGGAGATCGCCGCCGAACTCTGGAACTACCTGGAGCGGGCCGCGTACTTCATGGTCAACGTGATGGAGGACCCGGCGGCCGGGGCCTGACGCCGGCCCACCGTGCGGCGCGGCCGGGGCCTGGGCCCCGGCCGGGCATGGTCAGAGCAGGGCGCCCTCGTCGTGCAGCCAGTCCACGAAGGTGGTGGCCACCGCCGCCCCGCAGTCGAGCATCTCGACCAGCAGCGCGTCGTGGGTGCCGGCGCCGAGCGGGACCTGGAGCTCCGCGTAGATCGGGAGCTGACCCCGCTCGGTCGGGTCGCCGATGTACGCCTTGCAGAACCGTCGGGTGTGGTTCCACTCGTTGACCACCCGGTAGGCCCGGTCGGCCCAGTCCGGCGGCACCGTCGCGTGTGGACGAGCCCGCATCACCAGGATCTCGTCGTCCGGGCCCTCCAGGGTGACCAGCACCGCGTGCCGTTCCCACATGGCCAGCAGGTTGCCGTCGCCATCGGCCAGGTAGCGCACGTCGAGCAGGTCGAGCGCGTCGCAGACCCGGCGGAGGGTGACCGGGGCCACGGTCGCCGGCATTTCCGCGATCACCGGCCGTTCGACGGCCGGCGTGTCGTCCTCCGGTTGGCGGGGGGCCGGTGGTCCGACCCGGACGCTGTCATCCACTGTGGTCCCGCTTCGAGTTTCCGGGTCGCCGCCAGCGGCGGAACCTGGGCGCCATGACCACCACGGCATCGCTCGCGCACCTCACTCCCCAGCGGATCCACCCGCCTACAGTGCGTTGGATCCGAGGATGGACGGTACCCGGACAGCCGGGATAGGGCATCCCCCCAACGGCCGCCCCGAGCCGGAAGGATGAGTGGGGGTCATCCGTTCGGATGAACGCTCACGGGAGTGAGAGCAAGTTCCGCGACCTTCCGCGACCATGCCGCTCCATACGGTCCGACCAGACCGACCCATCGGCCGGCGACTCGCACCTGAACGTCGCCGCTGCCGAGGAACCCCATCCGGACCAGCCCCTGGACCAGCCGCTGCCGTACCTCCACCGGCACGTCCGGCGCGTCGTCCGTGGTGACCACGACCGCGACATGATCCAGCAGCGCGTCCCGCAGCGCGCGCTGCCCCACCGCCCGGCCCGCGACGCCGTGCGTGGCGGCCTCGCGCAGCGTCCCGGCCGCCGCGGCGGCGATCCGGGACAGCTCCTCGGCGGGCAGCGTCTCGACCGCCCGGCTCGCCGGCGGGGGCAGCGGCCAGCGCCACCCGTCGTCGCGCCGCCGGGGCAACGCCACCCCGCCGGCCGCCAGCTCGGCCAGCAGGTCGCCGGCGGCGACCGTGACGTCACCGGGGGCGACCCCGGTGACCGTCCGGACCACGAGGACGTCCCAGGGCAGCCGGGCCCAGAGCGCGGTACGCCCCGCCTCCGGGTCCGGCCGGAGCCGGACCAGGGTGGCCGGATCCAGCCGGACCAGCCGGGACAGGAAGGCACCGGCGTCGGCCACCCCGTCCAGCCCGTGCCCGGTGGTCATGCCGCCAGCCCGGGCGCGTACCGGAGCAGGAAGGCGTGCTCCTCCGGGGTGACCCGGCGGGGCCGCTGCGCGGCCAGGTCGAACGGCACCAGCACCGAACGGGCCCGGCTGGCGAGCACGTCGCCGTCGTACAGCTCATAGGCGACGGTGAACGACGCCGCCCGGATCTCCTCGACCCACAGCTCGATCCGGACCGTCGGGGCCGCCTCCGCGGTGGCCCGGCCCAGCGCGTAGTCCACCGGACGCAGGTAGTCGACCTCGTGCCGGCGGATGACCACCCCGTCGGAGAACGAGCCCACCCCCCACGCCCGGCCGCCGGTGAACATCAGCGCCACCCGCGCCTCCTCGTACAGGGTGAGGAAGCGCGCGTTGTTGACGTGGCCGTACGCGTCCAGGTCGGACCAGCGCAGGGCGCAGTGGTAGACGAACCGGTCAGACAAGGATCAGCACCGCTCAGTCGCGGGTGAGCTTGCGGTAGGTCACCCGGTGCGGGCGGGCCGCCTCGGCGCCGAGCCGGTCGATCTTGTTCTTCTCGTACGCCTCGAAGTTGCCCTCGAACCAGAACCACTTCGCCGGGTTCTGGTCGTCGCCCTCCCAGGCCAGGATGTGCGTGGCGACCCGGTCCAGGAACATCCGGTCGTGCGAGATGACCACGGCGCAGCCGGGGAACTCCAGCAGCGCGTTCTCGAGGCTGGACAGCGTCTCCACGTCGAGGTCGTTGGTCGGCTCGTCGAGCAGGATGACGTTGCCGCCGATCTTCAGGGTCAGCGCCAGGTTCAGCCGGTTCCGCTCGCCGCCGGAGAGGACCTTGGTCGGCTTCTGCTGGTCCGGCCCCTTGAAGCCGAACGCGGCGATGTACGCCCGGGACGGCATCTCGACCTTGCCCACCATGAGGTGGTCCAGCCCGTCGGAGACCGTCTCCCAGACCGTCTTGTCGCCGGCGAGGCCGGCCCGGCTCTGGTCGACGTACGACAGGGAGACGGTCTCGCCGACCTTGACCGAGCCGGTGGTCGGCTCCTCCAGACCGACGATGGTCTTGAACAGGGTGGTCTTGCCGACGCCGTTCGGGCCGATCACGCCGACGATGCCGTTGCGCGGCAGCGAGAAGCTGAGGCCGTCGATCAGCACCCGCTCGCCGAAGGCCTTGGTGAGGTTGCTGGCCTCGATGACCGTGTTGCCCAGGCGCGGGCCCGGCGGGATCTGGATCTCCTCGAAGTCCAGCTTCCGGGTCTGCTCCGCCGCGGTGGCCATCTCCTCGTACCGGTCGAGCCGGGCCTTGGACTTGGTCTGGCGGGCCTTCGCGTTGGAGCGGACCCACTCCAGCTCCTCGTCGAGGCGCTTCTTCATCTTGGCGTCGCGGCGCCCCTCGACGGCCATCCGGGCGGCCTTCTTCTCCAGGTAGGTGGAGTAGTTGCCCTCGTACGGGTAGGTCCGGCCGCGGTCCAGCTCGAGGATCCAGTTGGCCACGTTGTCGAGGAAGTACCGGTCGTGGGTGATGGCGATGACGGTGCCGGCGTACTTGGCCAGGTGCTGCTCCAGCCACTGCACGCTCTCCGCGTCCAGGTGGTTGGTGGGCTCGTCGAGCAGCAGCAGGTCCGGCGCCTCCAGCAGCAGCTTGCACAGCGCCACCCGGCGGCGCTCACCGCCGGAGAGCTGGGTGACGTCGGCGTCGGGCGGCGGGCAGCGCAGCGCGTCCATGGCCAGTTCGAGCTTGGAGTCGAGGTCCCACGCGTCGGCGTTGTCCAGCTCCTCCTGGAGCTTGCCCATCTCCTCCATCAGCTCGTCGGAGTAGTCGGTGGCCATCTGCTCGGCGATCTTGTTGAACCGCTCCAGCTTGGCCTTGGTCTCGGCGACCGCCTCCTCGACGTTGCCGAGGACGGTCTTGGCGTCGTTCAGCGGCGGCTCCTGGGCCAGCATGCCGACGGTGTAGCCGGGCATCAGCCGGGCCTCGCCGTTGCTCGGCTGGTCCCAGCCTGCCATGATCTTGAGGAGGCTGGACTTACCGGCGCCGTTCGGACCGACCACACCGATCTTGGCCCCAGGCAGGAAGTTCAGCGTCACATTGTCGAGCACGACCTTGTCGCCGTGCGCCTTGCGCGCCTTTTCCAGGACGTAGATGAACTGGGCCACGGTGCGGGCTACCTCCGTCGGTTGCGATCGCGAGCTTGCGGCGCGCGGGCGCGGGCCTTGACTCCACCCGCCGCCGCCGGCCGGAGCCGGCCGCGCGCACGCCACCGTCAATCCTGACAGGTACGGCGCGCTCCGCCCACATCACCCCGCCCACGCCGCGCGCCGCGGCCGGTCGGGACTGTCGGCAAGATCACGATCGAGGTTCGGCGGTTCTGGGAAGGGTAGGTGACTCCGGCACGGGGGAACAGACGCCGCAGCTACGCTCAGTACGCTCATCGCGGTGTACCCGTCAGCACCCGGAGGTGGCCGATCGTGACCGTCCGTAGCTCCTTTGTCGTAGTGGCGAACCGCCTGCCGGTCGACGAGGTGAGCACACCCGAGGGACGGCAGTGGCGGCGCAGCCCCGGCGGGCTCGTCACCGCGCTGCACCCGGTCCTCGCCGAGCACCACGGCACCTGGGTCGGCTGGGCGGGCGGCACCGGCGCGGCTCCGGAGCCGTTCGACCTGGAGGGCATCCGGCTGCACCCGGTGCCGCTGAGCGCCGAGGAGCTGGAGCGCTACTACGAGGGGCAGTCCAACGCGACGATCTGGCCGCTCTACCACGACGCGGTGGAGACCCCGGCCTACAAGCGCCGCTGGCGCGAGGCGTACCGGCTGGTCAACGCGCGGTTCGCGGAGGCCGCGGCGGACGTCGCGGCCGAGGGCGCGACGGTCTGGGTGCAGGACTACCAGCTCCAGCTCGTCCCGGCGATGCTCCGCGAGCTGCGCCCGGACCTGCGGATCGGGTTCTTCCTGCACATCCCGTTCCCGCCGATCGAGCTGTTCATGCAGATGCCGTTCCGCACCGAGATCCTGCGCGGCCTGCTCGGCGCCGACCTGGTCGGTTTCCAGCAGCGGCTGGCGGCGCAGAACTTCGTCCGGCTCGCCCGGCACCTGCTCGGCCTGCGTTACGAGGGGCAGATGATCCAGGTCGACGGCCGGCAGGTCAAGGCCGGTGCCTTCCCCATCTCCATCGACACGAAGGAGATGGAGCGGATGGCCGCCGACCCGGCGATCCAGGCCCGGGCCAAGGAGATCCGCGCGGAGCTGGGCAACCCGCGGACGATCATCCTGGGCGTCGACCGGCTCGACTACACCAAGGGCATCGAGCTGCGGCTGAAGGCCTTCCGCGAACTCCTCGCTGACGGAAAGTTGACAGTTCCCGACGCCGTCATGGTGCAGGTCGCCACGCCCAGCCGGGAGCGAGTGGAGCACTACCAGGCGCTTCGAGTGAAGGTCGAGCGCGAGGTGGGCAGGATTAACGGCGAATTCGGACGGGTCGGCGTGCCCGCCGTGCATTATCTGCATCAGTCGTACAGTCGCTCCGAACTCGCCGCGATGTACGTCGCGGCGGACGTGATGATGGTGACCCCGCTGCGAGACGGAATGAATCTGGTGGCCAAGGAGTACGTCGCATCGCGCGCCGACCAGGGCGGCGCGCTTGTGCTAAGTGAATTCGCCGGTGCCGCGACAGAGCTGCGCCAGGCGTTTCTGTGCAACCCGCACGACCCCGACGCGGTCAAGGACGCGCTGCTGCGCGCCGTGCACGTCGAGAGACCGGAGGCCCGCCGGCGCATGCGGATAATGCAGCGCCACCTGCGTACCCATGACGTCGGCCACTGGGCCTCGTCCTTCCTGACCGAACTCGGCGTGCCCGATGCGGAGGCCGCGTGAACCCCCCCGCCACCACCACCTCGCCCGCCGGGGTGATGGATCCTGAGCTGCGTGCCGCGATCGGCCGGATCGCCCGGGTCCCGCAGCTCCTGATCGCCTGCGACTACGACGGCACCCTCGCGCCGATCGTCGCGGACCCGAGCAAGGCCGTACCGCTGCCCGAGTCGGTGGCGGCGATCCGCGCGCTGGCCTCGATGCCGCAGACCACCGTCGCGGTGGTCTCGGGGCGCGCGCTGCGCGACCTGGCCGCGCTCTCCCGCCTGCCCAGCGAGGTACACCTGGTCGGCAGTCATGGCTCCGAGTTCGACATCGGCTTCGTCGAGCGGCTCTCCCCCGAGCTGATCGCGGTGCGCACCCGGCTGCGCGACGCGCTGCGCGAGATCGCCGCGGCCCACCCGGGGGTACGTCTGGAGCGCAAGCCGGCCAGCGTCGCCGTGCACACCCGCGGCGTCGACCCGCAGATCGCCGCCGCGGCCATCGAGGCGGTCCGCAACGGCCCCGCCACCTGGCCGGACGTGACCGTCACCCAGGGCAAGGAGGTCATCGAGCTGTCGGTGGTGGCCACCCACAAGGGCACCGCGGTCGACCAGCTCCGGACCCAGCTCGCGGCCAGTGCCGTGCTCTTCATCGGCGACGACGTCACCGACGAGAACGCCTTCGGCAACCTGCACGGCCCGGACGTCGGCATCAAGATCGGGCCGGGGGACACCCGGGCCGACTACCGGGTGGCCGAGCCGATCGAGGCGGCCCGGGCGCTGGGCCTGCTGCTGGAGACCCGCCGGCACTGGCTCTTCGGCGAGCGGGCGGTGCCGATCGAGCGGCACTCGATGCTGGCCAACGGGCGGACGGTCGCCCTGGTCACCCCGGAAGCCAAGATCACCTGGCTCTGCCACCCGAAGCCGGACTCGGCGGCGATCTTCGCCGACCTGGTCGGGGGCAGCCCGGCCGGGCACTTCACCGTCGGCCCCGAGCGCGGCGGCCTCCCGCTCGGTCAGCGCTACCGCAGCGGCACGATGACCGTCGAGACCCGCTGGTCGGGGCTGACCGTGACCGACTGGCTGGACCTGCCGGCCAAGGAGACCACCCCGGACGGGCCGGCGATCGTCACCGGTGACTCGACGCTGGTCCGGGTGCTCACCGGCCGAGGACGGGCCCGGATCGACTTCGCGCCACGCCCGGAGTTCGGCCAGGTGGCGGTACAGCTCCAGCCGCTGGACGACGGGCTGTTGGTGCTCGGCTCCAACGAGCCGGTCGCGCTCTACTCCCCCGGGGTGGAGTGGGAGGTCACCAACGACGGCGGGTACGAGAGCGGCCACGCCGTGGTGGATCTCTCCGCCGCCGGCGGTCAGGTGGTGCTGGAGCTGCGCTTCGGCACGCAGAGCCTCGAACATCACCGGGTGCCGGTCCACGAGCGGCAGGCCGCCGCTGAGCAGCCCTGGAAGGACTGGGTGGCCGGGCTGCGGCTGCCCAGCACCGAGCGGGAACTGGTCGCCCGCAGCGCGCTCACCCTGCGCGGGCTCTGCCACGAGCCGACCGGCTCGATCCTCGCCGCGGCGACCACGTCGCTGCCCGAGGAACTGGGCGGCGTCCGGAACTGGGACTACCGCTACTGCTGGCTACGGGACGCGGCGATGACCGCCCGGGCGCTCGTCGATCTCGGCTCGACCGAGGAGGCGGAGG
The DNA here is from genome assembly GCF_040634005.1 of Micromonospora sp. NPDC007271. Classification (NCBI taxonomy): domain Bacteria; kingdom Bacillati; phylum Actinomycetota; class Actinomycetes; order Micromonosporales; family Micromonosporaceae; genus Micromonospora; species Micromonospora sp. NPDC007271. The sequence goes on along the minus strand of NZ_JBEYER010000053.1, from coordinate 21,609 downwards.
GGCTGCTGCGCTGGATCGACGGCGTGATCGAACGCACCGGCGGGCACCCCGAACGGCTCCACCCGCTCTACACCGTCGACGGGTACGAGCTGGGCGCCGAGGCCGTCATCGACACCCTGCCCGGCTACGCGGGCTCCCGCCCGGTCCGGGTCGGCAACCTCGCCAACCACCAGCTCCAGCTGGACGTCTTCGGCCCGGTCGCCGACCTGATCGCCGCGGTGGCCGACGCGCGCGGCTCGGTCCGCGACGACGAGTGGCGGGTGCTGGAGAACATGGTCGAGGCGGTCCGCCGCCGCTGGCACGAGCCCGACCACGGCATCTGGGAGGCCCGCCTCCCCCCGCGGCACCACGTCTACTCGAAGGTGATGCTGTGGATGACGGTCGACCGGGCGCTGCACGTGGTGCGGCAGCACGGTGGTGAGGACCGGCCGGAGTGGGTGGAGCTGCGCGACCGGATCGGCGCCAACGTGCTCGAGTACGGCTGGCACGAGGAGGGCCAGGCGTACAGCGTCGCGTACGGGCACGAGGACATGGACGCCTCGTCCCTCTGGATCGGCCTGTCCGGGCTGCTCCCGGGGGACGACCCGCGCTTCCTGTCGACCGTGCTCAAGATCGAGGCGGACCTGCGCAGCGGCCCGGTCGTCTACCGGTACCACTGGGACGACGGCCTGCCCGGCCGGGAGGGTGGCTTCCACATCTGCACGGCGTGGCTGATCGAGGCGTACCTGCGCACCGGCCGGCGGACCGACGCGGAGGAGCTGTTCGCCCTGATGATCGACACGGCGGGTCCGACCGGGCTGCTCCCCGAGCAGTACGACCCGCTCGCCGAGCGCGGCCTGGGCAACCACCCGCAGGCGTACAGCCACCTGGGGCTCATCCGCTGCGCCCTGATGCTCGACAACATGCTCAAGCAGTGACCTGACCAGCAACGACAACGGCGGCCCGGGACGACAGGTCTCGGGCCGCCGTCAGGTCCGGGCAATCCGCCGGACCGCCCGGTGGGCCGGCTGAGACGGCGATGCGCCGGCTGACACGGCGATGCGCGCACGAGCCCCCGCCTGGGGGCCGGTCAGCCTTCCAGGGCGGTGACCACGTCGCCGATGACGACGATGGCCGGTGGGCGGAGGGCGGCGGCTGCCACGTCGGCGGCGACCGTGCCCAGGGTCGAGCGGAGCACCCGTTGGCCGCTGGTCGTGCCCTCCTGCACCACGGCGGCCGGGGTGTCGGCCGGGCGGCCGTGGGCGACCAGGGCCGCGCTGATCGCGGCGAGGTTCTTCAGGCCCATCAGGATCACCAGGGTGCCGCGCAGGCCGGCGAGGGCCTCCCAGCGGACGAGCGAAGCCGGCGAGTCGGGCGCGACGTGCCCGGAGACCACCGTGAACTCGTGCGCCACGGCCCGATGGGTGACCGGCACACCGGCCGCCGCGGGCACGGCGATCGCGCTGGTCACCCCGGGCACCACGGTCACCGGCACGCCCGCCTCGGCGCAGGCCAGCAGTTCCTCGCCGCCCCGCCCGAAGACGTACGGGTCGCCGCCCTTGAGCCGGACCACGGCCTTGCCGGCCCGGGCCCGGTCCACCAGGATCCGGTTGATCTCCTCCTGGGCGCGGGCCGGCCCGTACGGGATCTTCGAGGCGTCGACCAGCTCGACGTCGGGGCGCAACTCGTCCAGCAGCAGCCCGGGGACGAGCCGGTCGGCGACCACGACGTCCGCCTCGGTGAGCAGCCGCCATCCCTTCACGGTGATCAGCTCCGGGTCGCCCGGCCCCGCCCCGACCAGTGCCACCCGCCCGGCTGCGTCAACCGGGGGCCCCTGCTCTACCGGAGGCGTCAACAGGGGACCCTTCCTTGCACTCAGCAGGGTCCGGACGGCGTCGCGGACGGCCATCGCGCGGCGGGGGTCGCCGCCGCCGAGCACGGCGACGGTGACCGGGCCGTGCCGGGTGACCGCCGGGGTCCACGCGGTGGCCGCCGCCCGGTCGTCCGCGCGTACGCAGAAGATCCGGCGCTCGGCCGCGGCGGCGCTGACCTCGGCCGCGGCGGCCCGGTCGTCGATCGCCACCTGGACCAGCCAGGCGTCGGCCAGGTCGGCGGGGACGAAACGGCGCGCCTCCCAGCGCAGCCGGCCGGCGTCGGCGTGGGACCGCAGGGCCGGGGTCAGCTCCGGCGCGACCAGCAGGACGTCCGCCCCGGCGTCGAGCAGTGCTGGCACCCGCCGGGTGGCCACGGCTCCCCCACCCACCACGACCACCCGCCGGCCGGCCAGCCGGAGCCCGAGAGGATACGGGTTGCCGCTCACACCGCCGAGCCGAACGGTTCGCTCGCTCACTTCTCGGCCACCCCGGCCGAGTCGAAGGTGGCCACCTCGTGCAGCACCCGGACCGCGCCGGTGACGACCGGGAGGGCGAGCAGCGCGCCGGTCCCCTCGCCGAGGCGCAGCCCGAGGTCGATCAGCGGGTCGAGGCCGAGGTGCCGCAGGGCCGCGGTGGCCCCCGGTTCGGCGGAGCGGTGCCCGGCGACCATCGCCCCGACCGCGTCCGGCGCGAACGCGGCGGCGGCCAGCGCGCCGCTGACCGCGATCACCCCGTCCAGCAGCACCGGCACCCGGCGGGCGGCGGCGCCCAGGATCAGCCCGGCCAACGCCGCGTGCTCCAGCCCGCCGACCGCGGCCAGCACGCCGAGCGGGTCGGCCGGATCGGGCGCGTGCCGGTCGAGCGCGGCCCGCACGACGCCGACCTTCCGCGCGTACGTCGCGTCGTCGACCCCGGTGCCCCGCCCGGTCACCTCGGCCGGATCGCCCCCGGTGAACGCGGCGACCAGCGCGGCGGCCGGGGTGGTGTTGCCGATGCCCATGTCCCCGGTCAGCAGGATGCCCGCCCCGCCGTCGATCAGCGCCCCGGCGACCCGGATGCCGGTCTCCACCGCCGCCCGGGCCTCGTCCCGGGTGAGCGCGGCGGTGACCGTCATGTCACGGGTGCCGGCGCGCACGTTCGCGGCCACCAGGCGGGGGCCGGCCGGGTCGACCAGAGCCGCCGGGTCGACCGGGAGGCCGGCGGGGCCCGCCGGGTCGACCGGGACCGGGGTGGCCACGCCGACGTCGACCACGGTGACCGCGGCACCGGCCTGCCGCGCGAACGCGTTGACGACCGCGCCACCGGCGAGGAAGTTGCCGACCATCTGCGCGGTGACCTCCTGCGGCCAGGGGGTGACGCCCTGGGCGTGCACGCCGTGGTCGCCGGCGAAGACGGCCACCGCGGCCGGCTCGGGCAGCGGCGGCGGGCAGGCGCCGGCCAGCCCGGCGAGGCGTACGGAGAGGGGCTCCAGGGCGCCGAGCGAGCCGGCGGGCTTGGTCAACCGGCCCTGGAGGTCGCGGGCCGCCGCCATCGCGGCCTCGTCCAGCGGCCGGATCGCCGCCACCGTGGATTCCAGCATCACGCCTCCAGGATCTCCGCCAGCGCGTCGACGAACGCGTCGGTCGTCGCCGGATCGCGCACCGCGATCCGCAGCCAGTCCGGGCCCAGCCCGGGGAAGGTGTCGCCCCGCCGCACCGCCCAGCCGCGCTCGCGCAGCCGCTCCCGCAGGACGGCGGCACCGGGCCGGTGGACCAGCACGAAGGCGCTGGCCGGGCGGCCGACGACGCGTACGCCGGGCAGGCCGGACAGGCGGGCCACCAGATGCTCGCGGTGGGCGGCCAACTCGGCGGCGACGAGGCGCTCGGCGGCGACGGCGACCGGCGACGCGCAGGCGGTCGCGGCGGCGAGCGCCGGGGTGGAGACCGCCCACAGCGGCTGGGCGGCGGCGAGCCGGGCGAGCAGCGGCGCCTCGCCGAGCAGGTAGCCGACCCGCAGCCCGGCCAGCCCCCAGGTCTTGGTGAGGCTGCGGACCACCACGAGCCCGGGCAGGTCGCGCCGGGCCGCCAGGGACTCGGGCTCGCCGTCGACGCCGGGGGCGAGGGTGGTGTCGGCGAACGCCTCGTCGACCACGAGCACCCGGCCGGGGCGGGCCAGCGCGGCGAGCGCCCCGGCGGGGTGCAGCACGGACGTGGGGTTGGTGGGGTTGCCGACCAGCACCAGGTCGGCGTCGGCGGGCACCCGGGCCGGGTCGAGCCGGAAGTCGTCGGCCGGGTCGAGCACCAGCCGGTCGACGGCGTGCCCGGCGGCCCGCAGGGCGGCCTCCGGCTCGGTGAACTGCGGGTGCACCACGACCGGTCGCCGGGCGTCGCGCAGCGCCCGGGCGATCAGCACGAAGCCCTCCGCCGCGCCGGCGGTGAGGAGCACCTCCTCCGGGGGACGCCCGTGCCGGGCGGCGACGGCGGCCCGGGCGGGACCGGGATCGGGGTACGCGGCCAGCCCGCCCAGGGCCGCGGTCAAGGGGTCGGCCAGCCAGTCGGGCATCGGGGCGCGACGGACGTTGACCGCCAGGTCGACCAGCCCGGGAGTGGCCTCGGCGTCCCCGTGGTGCCCGAGGTCGGGCTCGGCGGGCCCGGCCGCCCCGGACTCGACCGGTGCTCCGGTCAGCTGAGCAGGCATGCCCGGAATCCTGCCGGGAAGCCGCCGCCGGGGACAGCCGATCCCGCCGTGGGTCGCGTCACCACAACCGGATCCGCCGGGCCCGTTTACGAGTTTTTCTCATTTCCGAATCGGAAATGTCATAGCTTGACCTCGTGAGCAAACGACCCTTTGCTTCCGCTGGTCGTGCCGTTCCCCTCCTCCGCGCCGGGCTGATCGCCGGCATCGTGGTCGCCGCCGCGATGTATCCACTGGCCGCCCTCACCGGCATCGGCGCCAAGGCCACCGCACACGCAGTGGAGCAGAAGACGAACATCCTGAAGACCGCGCTACCCGCCGAGACCTCGTACCTCTACGCGCCGGACGGCAAGACCATGCTGACGATGTTCTACGAGGAGTACCGGCAGTACACCAAGATCCAGGACATGTCGCCGAACGTCCAGCAGGCGATCGTCGCCGCCGAGGACAACCGCTTCTACCAGCACCACGGCGTAGACCCGAAGGGCGTGGCCCGCGCCTTCGTGGCCAACTCCCGCTCCGGCGGCGTGTCCCAGGGCGCCTCGACGCTCACCATGCAGTACGTCCGGATGGCCCTGCGGGACAGCGCGAAGACGCCGAAGGAGGTCCAGGAAGCCACCCAGCAGACCAGCCTGCGCAAGGTCAAGGAGATGCGCATGGCGCTGGACATCGAGAAGGAGCTCAGCAAGGAACAGATCCTGGAGCGCTACCTGAACTCGGCCTACTTCGGCCACCGGGCGTACGGGATCTACGCGGCCGCGCAGATCTTCTTCTCCAAGACCCCGGCCACCCTCACCCCGGTCGAGGCGGCCACCCTCGCCGGCCTGGTCAAGTCGCCGTCCGAGTACGACCCGATCACGTCCGACCAGAAGGACGCCACCGCCCGGCGCAACTACGTGCTCGACAACATGGCCCGCCTCGGCTACATGTCGCCCGACGCCGCCGCGAAGGCCAAGGCCGAGCCGATCCAGCTGAAGTTGACCAACCCGCCGAACGACTGCGCCTCGCTGCTGGAGAAGTACCGGGCGAGCTGGGGCTTCTACTGCGACTACCTGAAGAACTGGTGGAGCACGCAGCCCGCGTTCGGGGAGAACCGGCTGGAACGGATGGACAAGCTGCGCCGGGGCGGCTACCGGATCGTGCTCGCCCTCGACCCGAAGATCCAGGAGGCGGCGGAGAAGAACGTGGGTGCCAAGGACGGCACGGGCAGCCCGTTCGCCAACGGCATCGTGGTCGCCGAGCCGGGCACCGGACGGATCAAGGCGATGGCGGTGAACCGGACCTACTCGCTCGATCTGGGCGAGAACCCGAACAGCTCGAACCCGGAGGCCGGCCCGAACGTCAAGGCGAACTACCCGAACACGGTGGCGCCGCTGCTCGGTGGCGGCACCCTCCCGGGCTACCAGGCCGGATCGACGTTCAAGATGTTCCCGATGCTCGCCGCGCTCAACTCCGGGACGAAGCTCTCCGACACCATCAACTCGCCGTACAAGTACCAGTCGACCATCTACGACGGGTGGGCTCCGTCCAACGCCAGCGGCGCGATGACCGGTGTGCAGACCATGTGGTCCGGCTTCGGCAAGTCGGTCAACACCTTCTTCGTACAACTGGAGGAGCGGATCGGCGCGGAGAAGGGGGTGCGCCTGGCCGAGCAGCTCGGGCTGCGCTGGCGCACCGACGTGGACCGTGAGCACGCGGCACCGGACAAGGCGAACAAGTGGGGCGCGTTCACCCTGGGCGTCTCCGACGCCACCCCGCTGGAGATGGCGAACGCGTACGCCGCGGTCGCGGCCGACGGCCGGTACTGTGAGGCGATCCCGGTGCTCTCGATCCTGAACCGGGACGGCACGCCGGCGATGTACAGAACGGCCGGCGGGGTGGAGCGGGAGGTCGCCAAGCCGCGCTGCCGGCAGGTGGTCAGCGCGGACGCGGCCCGGGCCGCCACCGACGCCGCCCGCTGCCCGACCGGCGACACCCCGGCCAAGGGAAGCTGCGGCGGCTGGTCGACCGCCGACAGCGTGCGGGGTACGGTCGGCCGCCCGGTCGCGGGCAAGACGGGTACCACCGACAGCACCCGGTCCGCCTGGTTCGTCGGCTACACGCCGGAGCTGGCGGCGGCGAGCTTCATCGCCGACCCGGACAACCCGTTCAACGCGGTGGGTGACGGGCAGTCCCAGGTGCCGGTCGAGGCGGTGGCGAAAACCCTGCGCGACGCCCTGAAGAACCAGCCGGTCCGCCAGTTCACCCCACCGTCCGACCAGATCGTCGGCTGAGCGCACGACGACTCCGGCCCGGCGCCGCTGGCGCCGCGCCCCGACCCGGAGCCGTCGCCGGACCGCCCGGGGGTGCGCCCGGGCTAGTTGATCAAGAGGTTTGCGGCGGCTGCCGCGAACCTCTTGATCGCTTCACGGGCTCAGTGGAGGTCGGCGGCGACGAAGGACCACGGTCTCGGTTAGCCGGGCACCCCAGTCGGTCCGCCGGGTCCAGAGGCAGCCGACCACCCGCTCGTCCTCGCGGCGGACCACCCCGTAGTGGTCGCCGTCGCCGCTGTCCCGCCGCTGCCGGGCCAGCTCGGTGCACCACGCCGCCCCGTCGATCTGCCCGGACGCGTCGGCCAGCGGCAGCCAGCGCTGGGTCTGCCGGTCCGCGAACACCTCGTCGACCGCCTCGGCGTCCCTCGCCAGCAGCGGGCGTACCTCGGTGCGCGGCGTCGACACGGTCAGCGACGGGAAACGGCGCACCGCCACCTGCCCGATCACGCCGGGACCTCCGCCGGCGCCCCGGCCGCCACCGCCAGCCCCGGTTCGGCGGGGGCGGCGAGCAGTCCGAGGGCGAGGGCACCGGTGCCGTGCCCCGAGGAGGGCGCGCCGAGCACGACGCGCGGCACGACCATCATCATCGACTCCTGGTCCGGGGTGGTTTCCGCCCGCGTGACCATACCCGTCCAGCCCGACGCCCGACGGCCGCCGGCCGGACGGTTCCGGCCGGCCCAGGTCAGCGGCGCCCGCCGTACGGGTAGCCTTTCCAAACGTGTACCGGTTCCTGCTGACCCCGCGCTGGCTGGGCTATCTCGCGCTGACCCTGGTCGCCGCCGCGCTGATGGTGTTCCTCGGCAACTGGCAGCTGGACCGCTACCGCGGTCGCACGGCGGTCAACGAGCGGATCGACGCCGGCGCCAGCATGGCCCCCGTGCCGCTGCGCGAGGCCCTGCCGGCCCCGACCGGCGGCCCCGGCAGCACCGGCCCGGCCCCAGCCGAGCAGGTCACCTGGAGCAAGGCGACCGCCACCGGCCGGTACGACGCCGCCAACATCGTCCTGGTCCGCGGCCGGACGGTCGACCGCGAGGTCGGCTACGAGGTGCTCACCCCGCTGGTCCTCGCCGACGGCACCGCCGTGCTGGTCGACCGGGGCTGGATCCCGCCGGTGCCCGGCGGCGGCGCCACCGCGCAGCCGCCGGTGCCCGCCGCGCCGGCCGGTGACGTGACGGTGACCGGCCGGGTGGTGCCGAGCGAGAGCGGCGGGGGCACGGTCGACCGGCGGAACGGCAAGCTGGAGACCCGGCGGATCAGCATCGCCCGGATCGCCAGCCAGTTGCCGTACCCGGTGGCCGGCGGCTACCTGCTGCTGGATCAGCAGACGCCCGCCGCCGACCCGGCGTTCCAGGCGGTGCCGATCGGGCACGCCAACAACTGGCAGAACTTCGGGTACGTGGTGCAGTGGTGGCTCTTCGCCGGCATGAGCCTCGTCGGCTACGCCTGGGTGGCGCGCCGGGAGGCCCGGCGCGCGGCCGGCCTGGACCAGCCCCGTACGCCCGTCGACCGGGCCGCCGAACCCGCCTCCAGCGCCTCGACCTGACCGCCCCGGCCAGCGGTGGCCCGCCGTTCGGCGGGCACCCGGCGCACCGGGATCGCGGGTAGGGTCCGACCATGATCAGCAACCGTGAGGGGTCCCGGTGACCTCTGATCCCACGATGCCTCCGGCGCCCGCCGACCCGCCGACCCAGGCGTACCCGGCGTACGACCCGTGGGCCGGCATGCCACCCGCCGCACCGCCGCCCGTCGCCGCACCGCCGCCCGTCGCCGCGCCACCACCCGCCGCGCCACCGCCCGCCGCACCGCCCGTCGCCGCGCCACCCCCCACGGCGCAGTTCTCCGCGCCACCCGCCGCGGCGCAGTTCTCCGCGCCGCCGGCCGTCTCCGCGCCGCCAGTGCCGCAGTACGGGGAACTGGTGCCCCGACCCGGGCCGTACCCGCCGGCCGGACCGCTGCCGCCCGCGCAGCCGGTGGTGGCCGTGCAGATCGGCGAGATCATGGTGACCCCGCCGGTGATCAGTACGCCGGCCGGCGTGCTGCCGCTCGCCGGCGCCTCCTGGCACGTGATGGACTACTGGCAGAAGGAGGAGAAGATCGCGACCTGGGCGCTGGTCTGCGCCATCGTCGGATTCTTCTGCCTGACCATCTTCAGCCTCCTCTTCCTCTTGATCAAGGAGACGAAGCACCACGGGACCGTGCAGGTGACGGTGACCAGTGGCGGCCGCCAGTACGTGGCCCGGATCCCGGTGGTCGACCAGGGCCAGGTGCAGCACATCAACAACCAGGTCAACTACGCCCGCTCGCTGTCGGTCGGCTGACCGGTGCGGCGCCGGAGGCGGCCACCGACCGCCTCCGGCGCCTGCACGCGACCGGGGCACCTCGCTGTCAGGCCGCCCGCCCCAAGGGCGGCTCGGCGTCGGCAAGGAAGGCCCGCAGTGTCCGCGCCGGCCGTCCGGTCACCCGCTCGACGGTGTCGGTCACCTCCGCGAAGCTGCCCGCCTGCACGCGCTCGAAGGTCAGCGCGAAAAGCTCTCGTTCGAAGCCCGTGGTCCCGGCCACGGCCTCGTCGATGGTCATCTCTCGGAGGGTCACGGGACGTCCTGCCGCAGCGGAGAGCAGCTCTGCGGTGCGTGGCAGCGAGAGCGCCTCCGGGCCCGTCAGCTCGTACACCTGGCCGGCATGCCTCTCGTCAAGCAGCGCCCGCTCGGCTACGGCCGCGATGTCCCGGGCATCGATCCAGGCCACACTGGCGCCACCGCTGGAGAACGGCAGCTCCCCACCGGCGATCTGGTCGCGGTAGAAGCGCGGGTCGGTGAAGACCTGCATGAACCAGCTGGGCCGCAGAATCGTCCAGGCACGCCCACTGTCGCGTACTGCTCGCTCAGCGCGCGGCGCCCATCCGTCGGCTCCCATGTAATCTGCATCCTGCTCGGACAGCAGAACGATCCGGGCCTGGGGCGGCGTCTCGGTCAGCAGCGCGCCGATGAGGTCCGGCGCGTCCGCACGATCCGGTCGGACGATGTACACGGCATCCACGCCGTCGGTCGCCGCTGACCATTTGGCTGGGTCGTCCCACGAGAAGGGTGTCGGGCGGACGCCGTCGATCCCTACCTTGCTCGGACTGCTGCTGCCGCCGAGCACGTCAACGCCCTGCCGCGCGAGGAGCAGCTTTGCCAGCGGCACCCCGGTCTTGCCACGGACCCCGGTCACCAGCACGCGGGTCGTACCGGCCCCGGCGGAGCTCGAACTCTTCACGTCGAACCGCCCTTTGGTTGAGTGACTAAAGTTTCGCGCTCCACGCTAAGCGCCTATACCTGAGTGAGTCAACTAATCTCAGACCATGACCGAGGTGACGGACGCCCTTGCCCAGCAGGTGTGGGACTTCGTATACGCCCACGACGCAGCGTATGACCGTGCGGCGCAGACCGCCGGGCTCAGCGCCGCGCAGGCATGTCTGCTCGAACACCTGGCCGGAGACGGCCGTGCCATGGGGGATCTCGCCGAGGAACTGCTGTGTGACGCCTCGAACGTCACCCAGCTCGTGTCCCGGCTGGAGGCCCGCGGCCTGGTAGCCCGGGTGCCCGACCCGACCGACCGGCGGATCAAGCGCGTGTCGATCACCACGGCGGGGCGTCGCGTGCGCCGCACCGTCCGGCAGGCGTTCGAATTCCCATCCGAGCGGCTTGGGCTGCTGACCGAACAGGAGCAGCGCCAGTTGTCCGAGCTGTTGGCGAAGGTGCTGGCCCCTGACCGTCCCCTAGGCTAGCCGGTGGGCCGGCCGACGTGGATGGCGCGGACCGTGTCGATGGTGTCGGCCTCCGCGGCGGTCTTGTCGTCCCGGTAGCGGACCACCCGGGCGAAGCGCAGCGCCATCCCGCCCGGGTAGCGGCTGCTCGCCTGCACCCCGTCGAAGGCGACCTCGACGACCTGCTCCGGGCGGACCCGCACCACCCAGTCGCCCCGCTCCACGGCCAGGTCGAGAAACCGCTCGGTCTGCCAGCGCAGCAACTCGTCGCTGAGCCCCTTGAACGTCTTGCCCAGCATGACGAACTCGCCGGTACGTGGATCGCGGGCCCCGAGGTGCAGGTTGGACAGCCAACCCTGCCGCCGACCGCTGCCCCATTCGACCGCCAGCACCACCAGGTCGAGGGTGTGCCGGGGCTTGACCTTGACCCAGGCCGAGCCCCGCCGGCCGGCGTCGTAGGGGGCGGCCGGGTCCTTGACCACCACCCCCTCCTGGCCCGCCTCGATCGCCGCCGCGAAGGCGGCCCCGGCCTGCTCCGGGCCGTCCACCTCCAGCCGGCCGACCAGCAGCGTCGCGTCGACCGCGCCGGCCAGCGCGGCCCACCGCTCCCGGCCGGGCAGGTCGATCAGGTCGGCGCCGTCGAGGTGCAGCAGGTCGAAGAAGTACGGCGTCAGCACCGTCTCGCCGGTGCGCTCGGCGGCGGCGAGCACCGCCGGCGCCACCGGCGTACCTCCGGTGGTGCTGGGCGTGGTGCGCCGGGCCGCCCGGCTGGAGGTCTCCTGGAAGGGCAGGGGACGGCCGGAGGCGTCCAGCCCGATCGCCTCGCCGTCGAGCACCAACTCCCGGGCCGGCAGGGCGCGGACGGCGGCCACCACCTCGGGCAGCCGGCTGGTGATGTCGTCCAGGCTACGGGTGAAGACCGCGATCTCCTGGCCGGACCGGTGCACCTGGATCCGGATGCCGTCGAGCTTCACGTCGACCACCGCCGGGACGCCGGTGGCGGTGAGCGCCTCGTCGACCGACGAGGCGCTCTGCGCCAGCATCGGTGCCAGCGGGCGGCCCACCTGGAGGCCGAACCCGGCCAGCGCCGCCGCACCGCCGGAGAGCGCCGCCACCGCCACCGTCCGCAGGTCGCCGGCGAGCAGCAGGGCCCGGCGGACCGCCGTCACCGGCACCTCGGCGGCCCGGGCCACGGCGTCGGCGAGCAGGCCGGCCTGGGCGCCCTGGCGCAGCTCGCCGCGGAACAGGCCGACCAGCAGCCGTTGCTCGTCGGCCGTGGCCGCGGCGAAGAGCCGGTGCAGCAGCTCACGGCGGCGGGCCTGCGAGCCGGGGCCGCGTACCGCGGCGATCTCGTCGACGGCCGCGTCGACCCCGGCCACGGTCAGCGTCGGCTCGGCGGCCGGCGGCGGCAGCTCGCGCAGGCTGGCCCAGCCCACGCCGGTCTGCCGTTGGCGCAGCTCACCGGCGAGGTAGCCGGCCCCCGCCGGGACCTCGTCCGGGTCGAGCGAGCGCAGCGCGGCGGCGAGCAGCTCCACCTTGGCCCGCCGGCCGCTGGTGGCGCCCACCGCGGCGGAGGTGGCCGCCAGGTCGAGGAACCGCACGATTCCCATCCTGCCAGCCGCCCCCGACACGGCGGCACATCTCGACGGGTGATCCACTCCAGTTGCGGCAGGCCGCGGCATTCCGACGAGCGCCGGCCCCGCCCACATACCACAACCCGAGTGGATCACCGCGCGGGCCGGAAGCCGGCGGCGCCGCCCGCCGCGCAGAGCGCTCCGTGCAGCGGGCGGTCAGGCCGAGACCGGCTCCTCGATCCGCAGGCCGCGGGCGCGAACGTCGTCGGCGACCCGGGTGAGCAGCGCGTCGAGCGCCACCAGCGCGGCGGAGAGCTGGCCGAGCTGATCCTTGAGCGTGTCCTCGGGCCACGCGGAGACGTCGAAGTCTCCCAGTGCGCTGACGGCGGCCTGGAGCCGCACCATCTCCTCATTCGTACGCATGTTCGAGAGGCTATAACACTGTTGCGCCCGACACACCGCAAACTGCGGCAACGGCCCCGGAGTTACGGTTTCGACACCCTCACTCCGACTTCGCGCCCGCCTCGGCGACCTTGGCCAGCAGCAACGCCTCGGCCAGGCAGACCCGGGCGAACTCGCCCAGGTGCAGGCTCTCGTTCGGCCCGTGCGCCCGGGCGTGCGGGTCCTCCACGCCGGTCACCAGGATTGCCGCCTCCGGGAACATCTCCTGGAAGGTGGCGATGAACGGGATGGAGCCGCCCACGCCGATGTCGACCGGGTCGGTGCCCTCCCAGGCGGCCCGGAAGGCCGCCCGCGCCGCCGCGAACATCGGCCCGGTGGCGTCGATGACGCAGGGGGAACCGTCGTGCTCGAAGCTCACCGTCACCTGCGCACCCCACGGCGCGTGCTTCTCCAGGTGGGTGATCAACGCGGCGTACGCCTTCTTCGGGTCGTCGCCCGGCGCCAGCCGTACGCTCAGCTTCGCCTTCGCCGACGGGACGAGCGCGTTCGGCGCCTCGGCGGTGGCCGGGGCGTCGATGCCGAGGATCGCCAGGGCCGGCTTGGTCCAGAGCCGGTCGGTGATCCGGCCGGTGCCGAAGAGCTGGCCCCCCTCGACCAGGCCGGCCTCGGCGCGGAACCGGTCCTCCGGGTAGTCGACGGTCGCGCCCTCCCGGCCGACGAGGCCCTCGACGGTCACGTTGCCGGCGTCGTCGTGCAGGGTGGCGAGCAGCTTGACCAGCGCGGTGAGGGCGTCCGGCACGGCGCCGCCGAACATGCCGCTGTGCACGGCGTGGTCGAGGGTGCGCACCTCCACGAAGCAGTTGACGATGCCGCGCAGCGAGGTGGTCAGGGCGGGCACGCCGACGTCCCAGTTGGTCGAGTCGGCGATCACGATGACGTCCGAGGCCAGTTCCTCGCGGTGCTCGGCGAGCAGCCGCTCCAGCGAGTCCGAGCCGTACTCCTCCTCGCCCTCGATGAAGAGGACCACGCCGACCGGGAGCTGGTCGCCGAACGCGCGCAGCGCGGCGAGGTGCGCCATGATGCCGGCCTTGTCGTCGGCGGCGCCCCGGGCGTAGAGGCGGCCGTCCCGCTCCACCGGCTCGAACGGGTCGGACTCCCACAGCGACAGGTCGCCGACCGGCTGCACGTCGTGGTGGGCGTACATCATGACGGTGGGCGCGCCGGGCGGGGCCGGCTTCTTTCCGATCACCGCCGGCTGCCCGCCGGCGCGCACGATCTTGGTGTCGAGGCCGCAGCCGCGCAGCAGCTCCGCCACCGCCTCGGCGGAGCGCTCCACGTGCGAGTGGTCGAAGCCCTCGAAGGCGATGCCCGGGATACGGACGAGGCGTTCCAGGTCGGCACGGACTCCGGGCAGCTCACGCTCGACGGCGGCCCGCACCTCGGACTCGGACATGATCGGTGTGGTCATGACCGGCATCGTATGCCGGCCTTACCGCAGGCCACCCGCCCAGGGCCGCCCCGCCGTCAGCGGCAGCGGACGTAGTAGCGCTCAGGATCCGCGGGCGCGGCGGCGCCGTCGACCACCAGGTCCGCCGCGGCCTCGGTGTCGTCGGCCGCGAAGTGCGCCCGCTCGCCGGCGTGCCAACGGCGCAGCTCGGGCAGGATCTCCGCGCCGTCGCGGGCGAGCGCCCGGGACAGTCGCAGCTCGGCCGGCGCGGTGACGAAGACCGACCGGGTCAGCTCCGGCCGGATCGTGGCACGCGCGGCGCTCACCCCCTCCACGATCAGCACCGGCCCGGCCGGAACCGGCACCTCCCGGTCCAGGAAGCAGTGCCGCACCCAGCTGTACCGGTGGTACCCGCCGGGCCGGCCCGCGCGAACCGGGTCGAGCACCCACCGCTCCAGCCGGGTCCAGAAGGTGAGCTGGTCGTCCCAGCCGTCCAGCAGGTCGTCGGTGCGGACCACCGGTGGCCGGTCGCCGCCGGGCAGCGCCGCGAAGGCGTCCGCGAGGCGCGTCGCGAAGACGCTCTTGCCCGCTCCGCTCGGCCCGTCCACCGCCACCAGTCGGGTACGCCCCAGCCGCGCCGGCCCGGCGAGCACCCGCCGGGCCAGGTCGGCGTACGCCTCGACCACCGCCACCGTCACCCGACAGACGCTAGCGCTGCCGGCCGACCCGTCACCGTCGCGGTCCCCGGCCCGGGCCGGTCGGGTGGCGGGGCCGCGGGTAGAAGTCTTCGCTGGTCAGCGAGTATCCCCCGTCCGTTTGATCCTGGTGCCCGGCAGCCGGGTTCGCCGGGCGGGCCGGCGTACCCGCCGGCATCATCGGGTGGTGCTCCATGACGTGATGAGTCCGGGCGTCGACGCCCTGCTGGAACAGGCCCGGGCCGGGCTACGCCGGCTCACCCCGCACGAGACCGTCGAGGCGGTCCGCCGCGGCGCGCTGCTGGTCGACACACGTCCCGAGGCACAGCGGCGCCAGCAGGGCGAGCTGCCCGGGGCGATCGTCATCGAACGGAACGTGCTGGAGTGGCGGCTGGACCCGGCCAGTGCCTGGCGCATCCCGGAGGCGACCGGCTACGACCGGCAGATCGTGCTGGTGTGCGCCGAGGGCTACAGCTCGAGCCTGGCCGCGGCCGGCCTGCAGGCGCTCGGCCTGCGCCAGGCCACCGACATGGTCGGGGGCGTGCAGGGCTGGCGGGAGTCGGGGCTGCCGATGTCCGACCGCCCCGCCGACGTGCGCTACTGAGGTGCGCCCGGCGGTATGAACGGCAGCGCCGGCGACGGTCCGGACTCGATCAGCCGCCAGAGCGCGTCGGTGTCCAGATGCTCCTCGACCAGGTCGCCGAGCAGATCCAGGGTCCGCTCGCGGGCTGCGGCGAACGCGGTGTCCGGGGCGACCTTGAAGCCGGCCCGTCCGGCCAGCCGGGCGACCTCGGTGAGGAACCGCCGGCGGAACTCGTCGGACTCGAAGGCCCCGTGCCAGTGGGTGCCGTGCACGGCACCGAGCCGCGCGCCCTCACCGGTGCCGTCGGCGTACCGGAGCAACGACGGCAGGCCCGGATCCGCGGCGGAGACGTACCCGTGGTGGATTTCGTAGCCATCGACGGGGACGTCACCGGCGGCGGTGCCGGTGGCCCGACGGACCGTCTTCCGCGGATCGAAGGTGATCTCGATGGGCAGCAGCCCGAGCCCGGGTACGCTGCCCCGGCCGCTCTCCACCGGATCGTGGATGGACCGGGCCAGCATCTGGAACCCGCCGCAGATACCGAGCAGCGGCCGCCCGGCGGCGGCGTGCGCCGTGACGGCCTCGGCCAGCCCGGTCTCCCGCAGCCAGGCCAGGTCGGCCACGGTCGACTTGGAGCCGGGCAGCACCACCAGGTCGGCGGCGGCCAGCTCGGCCGGCTCGATGGTCAGCCGCACCCGCACCCCCGGCTCGGTGGCGAGCGCCTCGACGTCGGTGGCGTTGCTGATCCGGGGCAGCCGGACCACCGCCACGTCGAGCCAGTCGGTGCCCCGCGGCGCCGCCGGTCGGCCGAGCACCCGGCCGTACGCGAGCGAGTCCTCCGCGTCCAGCCACAGGTCCAGCTCCCAGGGCAGCACCCCGTACGTGGGCCGGCCGGTGAGCTGGTGCAGCATGTCCAGCCCCGGCTGGAGCAGCCCCAGGTCGCCCCGGAACTTGTTGATCACGAAGCCGGCGACGAGGGCCTGGTCGGCCGGGTCGAGCAGGGCCACGGTGCCGAACATCGAGGCGAACACCCCGCCCCGGTCGATGTCGCCGACCACGATGGTCGGCAGCCCGGCGTGCCGGGCCAGGCCCATGTTCACGTAGTCGCCGGCCCGCAGGTTGATCTCAGCCGGGCTGCCGGCGCCCTCGCAGATCACCACGTCGTACGCCGCCCGCAGCTCGGCCAGCGCCCCGTACGCGGTCTCGGCGAGCCGGGGGCGCAGCCTGCGGTAGTTGCCGGCGGTGACCGTGTCGACGGCCTCGCCGAGCAGCACGACCTGGCTGGCGTGGTCGCTGCCCGGCTTGAGCAGCACCGGGTTGAAGCGCAGGTCCGGGGCGACCCCGCAGGCGGCGGCCTGCATCGCCTGGGCCCGGCCGATCTCACCGCCGCGCCCGTCCGGGCCGACCACCACGGCCGAGTTGTTGGACATGTTCTGCGCCTTGAACGGCGCCACCCGGACGCCCCGCCGGCGCAGCCACCGGCAGATGCCGGCGGTGAGCACGCTCTTGCCCGCGTCGGAGGTGGTGCCGGCGACCAGCAGCCCGCCGCTCACCGCCCGCTCCCCCGTCGCGCCCGACCGCCGGCCGCCCCGGCCCGACCGGCCGTCGCACCACCGGCTAAGGCACGGACCGGGCCAGCCACGGCACGGGCCGGGCCGCCCACGGCACGGCGGACGATGCCGCTGCCCGCGATCCGGCGCAGGACGGACCGGGCAACGGCGTCGACCAGGCGGCCCGCGGTCAGCGGGTAGGCCACGGCGAGACCGAGCGCGGCCAGGCCGACCGCACCGGAGACCCGGGCGGCCCGCTCGAGGTGCCGCGCCTCGGGTCGGGGGCCGTCGCCGAGGAACGGCCGCGTCTCGGAACGCCCGAAGTAGACGTTGCGCCCACCGAGCCGTACGCCGAGCGCGCCGGCCATCGCCGCCTCGCACTGGCCGGCGTTCGGGCTCGGGTGGTCGTTGCGGTCCCGGCGCCAGATCCGCCAGGCGGCCGTCCGGTCGCCGTGCACGGCCGGCGCGACCGCGATGGTGAGCAGCCCGGTCAGCCGGGCCGGAGCCAGGTTGAGCAGGTCGTCGAGGCGAGCGGCCGGTGTGCCGAAGCGGGCGTGGCGGGGCGAGCGGTGCCCGACCATCGCGTCGAGCGTGTTCGCCGCCCGGTAGCCGAGCAGGCCGGGCAGCCCGGCGACGGCGCCCCAGACCAGCGGTGCGACGACCGCGTCGGAGGTGTTCTCGGCAACCGACTCGACGGTGGCCCGGGCCAGCTCCGGCTCGTCCAGGGCGGAGGGGTCCCGCCCGCAGAGATGGTTGAGCCGGCGGCGGGCGGCCGGCAGGTCACCGTCGCGCAGCGCCCGGGCCATCACCGTCGACTCGTGCCGCAGCGTGCGCCCGCCCAGCACGGTCCAGGTGCCAGTGGCCACCAGCGCCGCGCGGGCGAGCGGTCGACGCCGGGTGGCGAGCGTGGCGGCGACGCCGAGCAGCACCGGCGCACCGACGGCGAGCGCGGTGAACGCCGCACCCGCCGACCGCTCCGGCCGGTAGATCCGCTGCTCGAGCGCACCGGCCGCCCGGCCGAAGCCGGCCACCGGATGCCACCGCCGGGGATCGCCGAACCACGAGTCCAGCGCGTAGCCCGCCGCCAGCCCCGCCGCGTTCGCCATGGCGGTCGCCTGCCGCACCTGTCACCACCTCCGGCCGGTCAGCCTAGTGCGTACGGCGGGGTGGCCACGTCGGCGTCGCCACCCCGCTCCCCCGTACCCGAACCGGTGGCTCAGGCGGGCACCGGCGTCCGCCGCCGCCCGCGCCGAGCCGGACCGGTCGGGGTGACACCACCGACGTCGCCGGCGGTGGTCGTCGCCTCGCCGCCCTCCTCGTCGGGCGCGGGCGTCAGCTCGTCGTCCCCCTCGTCGGGCGCGGGCGTCAGCTCGTCCTCCCCCTCGTCGTCGTCACCGGCGCCGCCCACCGGCTCGTCGAACGGGTCGGTCAGCCCGTCCAGGTCGCCCGCCGGCCGGTACAGGTCACCCGACGGCCCGTCCGGGCCGCCCGCCGGCCCGAACCCGGTACGCGGGGCGGTGAACTCCGGCGGCTCGAACTCGTCGTCGAACGGCCGCTCGTCGAGGGAGGCCGGCGCCTGCGCGACCGGCACCGGCTCGGTCGTCTCGCCGTGCACCCGGCGCTCCGCCTCGGCGTCCTCGACGCTGCTGGTGGTCGTGCTGGGCCGGTTGCGCAGGAAGCGACCCCGGCCCCGGGCCAGGTCGTGGCCGACCGCCACCGCCTCCAGCTCGTAGAGGGTGCGGTGGTTGCCGGCTTCGTCGGTCCAGTCGCGGGTGTAGAGCCGGCCGGCGACGACCACCGGGTCGCCGACCATCACCGAGGCGGCCACCCCCTCGGCCAGCTTGCGCCAGCAGTTCACCCGCACCCGCAGGCTGTTGCCGTCGACCCAGCGGCCGCTGTCGCGGTCGAGACGGCGCGCCGTGGAGGCGACCTTGAAGTTGGCCACCAGGGTGTTGCTCTGCGTGGTGCGGCGCCACTCCGGCGCGGTCAGAACATTACCGACAATCGTTACATAGGTGTCGAACATCGCCCCTCCACGAAGACTCGGCTTGTCGGGACCGAGCCTCGACCGGCGGCGGCCCGATGACCAGCCGCACCACCTGCGCCTGTGGATGACGGACCGGGCTGTGGACAACCGCCTGATCAAGGTCCCGTCTGCTAGGGACCAGAGCCCCTACGGCGGCGACCTGCGGCGCCGGCTCAACGACGCGAAGACCCGGCAGGAGCCGTGCAACAACAGCACCTGCGTGAGGGTCACCACGCCGAGGGCGTACCGGCCCAGGCCGGGGCGGTTGACCAGCGGGCCGACGCGGAGCCGGCGTGACCACGGCCCGCCCCGTCCGGGGCGGTTCGCCCGGACGGGGGCGGGGGCTACCGCCGGGTAGCGTCGCGGCGTACCGTCGCGGTCGTGGAACCCGACGTGCTGGGGCCGCCGTACGAGCGGCAGACGATCGACCTCGGCGTCGACGACGAGGGTCCGGTCGTCGCGACCCTGGTCCGCCGGCGGGCCGAGCGCCCGACCCGCCGGGCCGTGCTCTACGTGCACGGCTTCGTCGACTACTTCTTCCAGACCCACGTCGCCGACTTCTTCGCCGCGCGGGGCTGGGACTTCTACGCCCTCGACCTGCGCAAGTACGGGCGCAGCCTGCTGCCCCACCAGACGCCCAACTTCTGCCGCGACCTGAGCGACTACTACCCTGAGCTGGACGCCGCCGCCGAGATCATCCGCACCGACGAGGGGCACGACACCCTGCTCGCGATGGGTCACTCCACCGGCGGCCTGATCATCTCGCTCTGGGCGCACGCCCGTCGGGAGGCCGGCCTGGTCGACGGGCTCTTCCTCAACAGCCCGTTCTTCGACCTCAACGCCCCCTGGCTGGTCCGTCGACCCCTCGCGGCCGCCGTCGCCCGGCTGGGCCGCCGGGCGCCGCACCGTGCTCTCCCGCTCGGGCTCGGCACCGTGTACGGCGAGAGCCTGCACGCCGACCACCGCGGCGAGTGGCGGTACGACCTGGCCTGGAAGCCGCTCGCCGGGTTCCCGGTCCGGGCCGGCTGGCTCAACGCGATCCGCACCGGCCAGCGGCAGCTCCGGGCCGGGCTGGAGATCCCGGTGCCGGTGCTGCTGGCCTGCTCCACCCGCAGCTACCGGGGCACCAAGTGGCACGAGTCGGCCACCCTCGCCGACGCGGTGCTGGACGTGGAGCACATGGTCCGCTGGGCGCCCCGGCTCGGCCGGCACGTCACCCTGGCCCGCTTCGACGGCGGGCTGCACGACCTGACGCTCTCCGGCCCCGCCGTGCGGGAGAGGGTCTTCGCCGAGGCCGGACGGTGGGCGGAGGCGTTCCTCGGCGCCGGGCCGACCGACCCGGCCCCGACCGGCCCGCCGTCCGCACGCCAGCCGGTGGAGGACCCGGCCGGCGCCGCTGCCGAGGGCTGAGGAGCACGGTCCGTGATCGTTGGCGGCTCAGCTGTGGTCGCCCCGGCGTGTCGACCTGCTCAGCTGTCACCGTTCCGTCAGGTTGATCGGCACCGTCAGGACGCGACAGCCGCCGCGAGGGCCGACCTGATCCGGTCGAACCTCGCGACCCGGTGACCGTCGCCGTCACCGGGCAACAGCAGGCCGAGGCAGTGCAGCGCCAGCTCCCCCTCGGCGGGCGGCTCGACGCCGAACACGGGCGCGCCGACGTACCCCGCCGGCAGTTCGGTGGTGACGCGCAGGTCGTCGCCGTCCCGGACCACCCGCTCGATCACCGCCTCCAGTGGCCGCGACCCGTCGTCGGCCACGCCGAGCGCCAGCACGAACGCCGCGCTCGGGTCCGCGCCGACCCGGGCAATCGCGTCGGCCCGCGCCGCCACCGCGTCGGTCACCTGCTGGGTACGCCACCGCCAGCCCCGGTCCTCGGCGTACCCGTGCAACCCGCCGGTGGGCATGGCGGCCACGCCGACCTCCGGGAGGTGCAGCCACCGGTTGGCGAAGTCGGGCATCAGGATGTGCTCCGAGGCCGCGTCCGCCGGTTCCGTGACGCTCGGCCGCAGACCGATCTCCCCGTACGGTGCCCGGGTGGCCGTGTCCGCGGTCAGCAGCCACTCGTGCACCACCTCCCCGTCGTCGGTCGAGCCGACCAGCTCGGTGTAGAAGAAGGCGGTGCCGAAGCCGCCGGCGGACGCCCCCGGGCGGTCGAACCGGCTCACCGGCAGGATGGCACGCCCGAGCAGCTGACACAGCTCGTAGACGATCTCGTTCTCGGTTTCCTGGTCGAGCAGCACGACGCAGAGGGTACAAACCGGGCCGAGCGGCCCGCCACCGGGGCGTAACCGGGGTGCCGGCGTGGGACACCTCGTGCGACCCTGAGCATCGGAGTGGCGGACGACCACCCGTTCCCCCGGCGAACCCGGGGGCGGCGGTACCCTCTTGGCGCGACACGTCCACGCGCGCCCGTAGCTCAGCGGATAGAGCAGGGGACTTCTAATCCCAAGGCCGCAGGTTCGAATCCTGCCGGGCGCACCACCCTCACCCCAGGTCAACGGCCTGTCGCTCCCGGCCCGGTCAATCACCATGGCTCCCGTACAGCCATTCGTACAGCCAAGTCAGCCGAAGAGGTGCTTCGCGGCCTCGTCCACGGCGGCCCGCTCAATCTCTGGCAGGACGTGGGCGTAGGTGTTCATGGTCAGCCCGATCTGGCTGTGACCGAGCACCTTCATCACGGTCCGGGGCGAGGCACCGGAGACGAGCAGGAACGTGCAGGCGTGCCGCAGGTCATGCAGGCGCAGCCAGT
>NZ_JBEYER010000052.1:0-54135 GCF_040634005.1 Micromonospora sp. NPDC007271 | reverse complement strand
GCGAGCTGCTCGGCTACGGCGGCATGGCGGAGGTGCACCGCGGTCGCGATCTCCGGCTCGGTCGGGATGTCGCGATCAAGATGCTCCGGGCGGATCTGGCCCGGGACGCCACCTTCCAGATGCGGTTCCGCCGGGAGGCCCAGAACGCCGCCTCGCTGAACCACCCGGCCATCGTCGCCGTGTACGACACCGGCGAGGAGACCGCGCCGACCGGCGAGACGCTGCCGTTCATCGTGATGGAGTTCGTGAACGGGCGGACCCTCAAGGAGGTGCTGGGCGCCGAGGGCCGGCTCCAGCCGCGCCGGGCGCTGGAGATCTGCGCCGACATGTGCGCGGCGCTGGAGTTCAGCCACCGGCACGGCATCATCCACCGGGACATCAAGCCCGGCAACGTGATGCTCACCCAGACCGGCCAGGTCAAGGTGATGGACTTCGGCATCGCCCGGGCACTGGCCAGCGGGGCCACCACGATGACCCAGACCAGCGCGGTCATCGGCACCGCCCAGTACCTCTCCCCGGAGCAGGCGCGTGGCGAGGCGGTCGACGCCCGCTCCGACGTCTACGCGGCCGGCTGCGTGCTGTTCGAACTGCTCTGCGGGCACCCACCGTTCGTCGGGGACAGCCCGGTCAGCGTCGCGTACCAGCACGTGCGGGAGGCCCCGCCGACGCCGAGCAGCATCAACCCGGACGTCAACCCGGCCGTCGACGCCATCGTCCTGAAGGCGCTGTCGAAGAACCCGCTGAACCGCTACCAGAGCGCCGGCGAGATGCGGGCGGACCTGCTCCGGGCCGCCGCCGGTCGCCCGGTGCTGGCCACCCCGGTCATGCCGGTCGAGGAGACCATGCCGATGGCGCCGGCCGCCGCGGCGGCCGGCTACCAGACCCAGGTCATGGGGCCGCAGACCCGGCAGCAGATCCCGGCCCGGGTCGGTGACCCGCGCAAGCGCAAGAGTTCCTCCTGGGTGATCGCCACCTTCGCCGGGCTCGGCGTCCTCGCGGTGATCGCCCTGGTCACCGCGCTGCTGCTGAACGAGCACGCCGCGGAGAAGGTCAACGTCCCGCCGGTGCAGGGCAAGAGCCAGGCGGACGCCACCTCCATGATCCAGCAGGCCGGGCTCATCCCGATCATCGGCGAGTCGGTGCAGAACTCCACCTGCACGCCGAACACGGTGGTCAATCAGGATCCGCAGGCCAACGCGCCCCTGGCGAAGGGCCAGAACGTCACCATCCAGGTCTGCGGCGGCCCGAAGATGGTCAAGATTCCGCCCGTGGAAGGCAGCCGGTACGGCAACGTCAAGGCTCAGTTGGAGGGCCTGGGATTCACGGTCGACCCGGACTTCGTCGACAACACCGCGACCAAGGACACCGTCCTCGACACCGATCCCAAGCAGGGCACCCCGGTCCCGGAGGGCACCAAAATCAAGGTGAAGGTCTCCCGCGGCAACCTCAATGAGGTTCCGAATGTCGTCGACTTCCCCAAGGACCAGGCCATCAGGGTGCTGAAGCAGGCCGGGTACAACAACGTGGAGGTCAAAGACGGCGACGAGGTGCCGGCGGACCAGGCCGGCAAGGTGAGCTCCCAGACCCCGAAGGCCGGGACCAAGGCGCCCAAGGACAAGAAGATCACCATCTTCGTCGACTACGCCGCTGCACCCGACCCGACCGAGAGCCCGGACCCGAGCGGGACGCCCACCCCCACGACATCGGGGACCGCCGGTGGATTCCCCTTCCCGACCATGTCGCCGCCGCGCCAGTTCATCCGGTAAAGCGCGATCGCCACATACGCGACATCGCGGTGTCCGGGTGACCGGGACACCGCGATGTCGCGTAACTGGGGTGCCGGCCCGGGTGTCCCGGGTCAGGCGGCGGCGAAGGCGGCCCGGCGGCGGGCGTCCACCTCGGCGGCCAGCTCCGGCGCCCGCTCCAGCGCCTCCGGGTAGCCGCAGGCGGCCAGCCAGTTGGCCAGCATGAGGTGCCCGCCCTCGGTCAGCACCGACTCCGGGTGGAACTGGACGCCCTCGATCAGCAGGGTCCGGTGCCGCATGGCCATGACCACGCCCGAGCCCGTCCAGCCGGTCACCTCCAGCTCCTCGGGCAGGGTCTCGGGCAGCACGGCGAGCGAGTGGTAACGGGTGGCGGTGAACGGGTCGGGCAGGCCGGCGAGCACGCCGACCCCGTGGTGGCTCACCTCGGAGGTCTTGCCGTGCAGCAGCTCCGGCGCCCGGGTCACCGTCGCGCCGAACGCCTCACCGATCGCCTGGTGGCCGAGGCAGACCCCGAAGAGGGGAAGCTTGCCGGCGTACTCCCGGATCACGTCGAGACAGATGCCGGCCCGATCCGGGCTGCCCGGCCCGGGGGACAGGAGCACGCCGTCCGCGCCCAACCGGCCCACCTCGGCGACGCCGATCTCGTCGTTGCGCCGGACCTCGCAGTCCACGCCGAGCTGGCCGAGATACTGCACGAGGTTGAAGACGAACGAGTCGTAGTTGTCGATCACTAGGACGCGCATCGGGTCACCTGCTCGGGGTGGTGGGCGAGGGGTTGTTGGTCTCCGTGTCGTACGGGATCTCCTCCTCGCTGGGCGCCACGCTGGGCACGGTGAGCTGCCCACCGGGGTCGCCACCACCCGGCACCCCCGAGTCGTCGGTGACCTGGCTGTCGAAGAAGGGGAGGAGGGGCTCCGCCCACGGGAAGACCACGAACCAGAGCAGGGCCACCGTCGCCGCGGTGAGCAGCAGCGAACCGATGAGCTTCCCGACCAGCCCGAACGGCAGCTTGCGCCAGATCCACGCGTACATCGTCAGCCCTCCAGCTCGGCCGGGCGGCCCGCCGACTTCGCCTGGACGCGGTCGAGCCGGGCGTGGATGATCAGCCGCTGGTAGTTGTCGAACTTGGGGTTGCAGGTGGTCAGGGTGAGCACCCGCTCGGTCGGCTTGGCGCCCGGCTTGCCGGGCACCGGCGCCACCACCTCGACCTGGGACGGCTTGACGATGCGCTGCTGGTAGACCTTGTAGATGAACCACTCGGTCTGGGACTCGACCACGATGGCGTCACCGGAGCGCAGCTCGTCGAGCCGCCAGAAGGTGGCGCGGATGCGGTGCCCGGCGACCGAGAAGTTGCCCAGCTCGCCCGGCATGGCGCTCTTCGGGTAGTGGCCCGGGGCGTACCGGATGTCGGCCGGGGCGACCCCCTCGACCACGACCCAGTGCTTGTCGAACTTCGGGATGTAGAGCCCGGCCACCGGCTTGCCCTCCGCCGGTGGCTTCGGCTTCTTGCTGGGGCCAGCGGTCGGTCCGACCGTCGGGTCGCCTGCCCACTCCTGGGCGAGCTGGCTATTGAGGTCGTTCTGGTGGGCGTCGACGATCACCGTCTTGCCCCAGATCTCGTACCCGGCGAAGAGCAGCACCACCAGGCCGAAGGTGATCAGCACCTCGCCGGTGCCCCGCACGACCGAGCGCAGCCGCGAGGCGGTGCTGGGTCGGGTCAGCTCCGAATAGACGCTCTTGTAGCCCTCGCCGGTCTGCTCGGGCCGGAGCTGCACCACGCGTTCGCCGCGTCGGGGGCGTGGCGGCTCGGCCGGGGCGTCGGACGCGTCGCCGCCGCCGTCGCCGGTGTGGCGGACCGGGGGCACGGCACCCATCAGCGCGGTCGAGTCCAGGGCCGGCCGGCCGCCGACGGCCGGGATCACGGCGGTCACCGACGGGTCGCCGGCCGGCTCCGGCCGGGCCGGGCCACCGTCGTCCGGGCCGGTCGCCCGGGGCGCTCCGGCAGCCGGGCCAGCCCCTCGGGGTCCGCCGGCCGCCGGCGCACCGGCTCGCCGAGCGTCGGGAGTACGACCGTCGGCCGGGTGGGCACCACGGCCCTCGGTGGGGTGCCCGGCGGCGCGGCGCTCAGGACGGCCGCCCATGGTGGGGTGCCCAGCGGCGCGGCGCTCCGGCCGGTCGCCCACGGAGGGGATGAAGGCGGTCGGCGCGTCGCCCGGGGCGGCGGGCCGTACGCCGGGGGTCGGACCCTCGGGCGGGCGGACGGTGCGCCCCCCGGCACGTGCGCCCGGCGCCTCCTCCGGCCACCGGTGCTGCTGCCCGGCTGGGGCGGCGGCGGGCCGCTGCGGACCCGAGGGCGCCGGCGGCCGGGTCGGGGTGCCGGGCCAGGGCGGCGGTGGGGCCTGGGACGAAGCCGCCGGACCGGTGGCGGGTGGCCGGGCGTCGGACGAGCGCGGCGGTGCCTGGTCCGGCCAGGGCAGGTCGAGCCCCGGGCGGGGCGCGGCCTGCGGGGTGCGGTTGATCGGCCGGATGAAGGCCGTGGACTCCTCGGCGTGGTCGTGGTGGCGACCGTCCCGCTCGAGGGGATCGTCCCGGCTCACCGACGCACCTTCGCGGCCTGCAGAGCCGTCGAGTCTTCGAACGCCGGCACCCTGACCGTCGAGACGGTCTCCTTGTACCCGAGCTGGTAGTGGTCGACCGCTTCCTTGAACACCCGAACTCCCTGAGAGGCGGCGAGCGCCTGCTGAAGGGCGGCGGGGTCGCCGATTGCCACGATCTTGAAAGGAGGGGAGTACACCCGGCCATGCAGCAGCAGGGTGTTTCCGACGCAGCGTACCGCGCTGGTGCTCAGCACGCGGACGTTCATGATTGACATCGCCTCGGCACCACCCGCCCAGAGCGCGTTCACGACCGCCTGGACGTCGCCCTGGTGGACGACCAGGTCGTCGTTGCTGGCACCTTTGGGCAGGGGCTGGTCGGCCCGTCGGGGCGGCGCGTCGTTCAATTCGATGGTGACTCCGATGCCGGTGAGCGCGGTGAAGCCGGCGGCCTCCCGGCTGGCGGCGGCCCGGTCCCGCTGCGCCTTGATCGGGCCGTCGGTGTCGGCCAGGGCGGCGGTCTGCTCCTCCACCTCGGCGCGCAGCCGGGCGGCCCGCTCCTCGCTCGCGGCGACCTGCTCGCGCCGGTCCTCGATCAACTGGGTGAGCTGGGGCCGGCGGTCCTCCCGCAGCGAGGTGCCCCCGGCGGTGGTCGCGGTCGTGGTGAAGAGCAGCCCCGCCGCGGCGGCGATCAGGGGTACGCCGACGGACCAGCCGGGGCGGCGCTGCCGTGGCCGCCGGGGCAGCAGGACGCCGACCGCCCGCCGGAGGACCTTCCGCCAGGAGGCGGCACCGGACGTGTACTCCACCGGGCGTTCCCTTCCCGTTGTCTCGTACCGGTCCGCGAGGGTGCGAACCGGTGTGCTCGACCCGAAAAGTCCCCCCTTTTCGGTCACTCCGCGCATCGGCCCGACCCCATTTGTGGTTTGGGCGGCCAGTCCGGACTACGCTAGCTGTCGAACATTATTGGCCATGGACCGTCGCCCCCGCGCCCGGTTGTCAGGCCGGACGAGGTCGTACCCCCCCTCTGGAGAGCGTCGTGCCCAAGTCTCAGGTCCGCAAGAAGAAGGTGTACACCCCGCCGACGGACGTGCGTCCGACGGCCACGGCGGCGACGCGCAAGCCCAGCCCGGTCTGGCTGCCGATCACGGCCGTCGCGCTGATCGTCGCCGGCATCAGCTGGCTGGTTCTGTACTACCTCTCCGAGCAGGCGTACCCGGTCATGTCGTGGGGTTACTGGAACCTCGCGGTGGGCTTCGGTGCGATGGTCGCCTCCCTGATTCTGCTCTCCCGCTGGCGCTGACCCGGTCGACGTCCGGCCCGGTTCCCTCGGGGAGCGGGCCGCCGGCCTGTCTCGCCCCGGTCGGTCGCCGCTGACCGGTTTCACCAGGGCCTCCGCATGGACGTACGTCACGCCGGGGCGCCCCTGCCCGGCGCGCGGTGCCAGATCCCCCTAAGGTGTCGTCAGGGCGGCGTGGCCTGCTGCGAGATGACTCACGTTACTGCTGGGTAACCTTGCGCGTAGGCTGCACTGCATGACCGAGCGGAGCGAGGTCATCGGCCGGTCGGGTCGGGGTGGCGGTAGCGGCGGAACGCCGGCCGCTTTCTCGACCGGTCCCGGTCGCCGAGCCGCTCGACCAGGCAGCAGACCGGGAGGCCAACTCGATGGGCAGCGTCCAGATCGTCACCACGATCCTCGCGGCCGCCATCACCGCGGTGGCGGTGGGGCTTGCGGTACGCGCGGTCATGAAGATGGTGGCCGTCATCCGGCTCGGGCAACCCGCCCCGGAGCGGTTCACCGGCAAGGGCGCCCGTACCAGGCAGATGCTGGTGGAGACCGCCGGTCACACCCGCATGCTCAAGTGGGGCGTGGTGGGCGCCGCGCACTGGTTCGTGATGGTCGCGTTCATCGTGCTGTCGCTGCTGGTGCTCGAGGCGTACTTCGAGGTGGTCACGCCGGGTGGCGGGCTGCCGGTCATCGGGCACTGGACGGTCTTCGGCCTGGCCACCGAGATCATCGGCGTCTTCGGCCTGCTCGGCATCCTGGTGCTGATGGCGATCCGGCTCGGTAACCGGCCCACCCGGCCCGGCGGTCGCTCCCGGTTCACCGGCTCCACCATGTGGCAGGGCTACTTCGTCGAGTGGGTCGTGCTGCTGGTCCTGATCTTCGGCTTCCTGATCCGCGGCTTCAAGGTCGCCACCGACCACTTCGAGTACCCGGTCTGGGCCGCTCCGGTCAGCCACGCGCTGGGCAACGCGCTCCCGGCCTGGGAGGCCGGGGTCAGTGTCGCCGCCCTTATCAAGATCATCATCTCGATGACCTGGCTCATCGTGATCTCGCTGAACGTCACCATGGGCGTCGCCTGGCACCGCTTCCTGGCCTTTCCCAACATCTTCTTCAAGCGCGAGCCGGAGAAGCCGGCCGGCTCCGGCCTGGGCGCCCTGCGCCCGATGATGAGCGAGGGCAAGCCGCTCGACTTCGAGGAGGCCGACCCGGAGAAGGACCAGTTCGGCGTCGCCCAGGTCGAGCAGTTCACCTGGAAGGGCCTGCTGGACTTCAGCACCTGTACCGAGTGCGGTCGCTGCCAGTCGCAGTGCCCGGCCTGGAACACCGGCAAGCCGCTGTCGCCGAAGCTGCTGGTGCTGAGCCTGCGCGACCACGCGTACGCCAAGGCGCCCTACCTGCTGGCCGGTGGCGGCAAGGACCTGACCGGCGAGGAGAAGGCCACCGAGGAGCAACTCGCGGGCGTCGACGTGCTGGCCCTGGCCGAGGCCGACCGGCCGCTGATCGGCACCGCCGCCGAGGGCGGGGTCATCGACCCGGACGTGCTCTGGTCCTGCACCACCTGCGGCGCCTGCGTCGAGCAGTGCCCGGTGGACATCGAACACGTCGACCACATCGTCGACATGCGTCGTTACCAGGTGCTGATCGAGTCGAGCTTCCCGTCCGAGGCCGGCGTCATGCTGCGCAACCTGGAGAACAAGGGCAACCCGTGGGGCGCCCCGCAGAACACCCGCGAGGACTGGACCAAGGGCCTCGGCTTCGAGGTGCCCCGGGTCGGCGAGGTCGAGGACTTCGAGTACCTGTTCTGGGTCGGCTGCGCCGGCGCGTTCGAGGACCGGGCCAAGAAGACCACCCGGGCGGTCGCCACGCTGCTCAACGAGGCGGGCGTCAGGTTCGCCATCCTCGGCGAAGGTGAGACCTGTACCGGTGACCCGGCCCGCCGGATCGGCAACGAGTTCGTCTTCCAGATGCTCGCCCAGCAGAACGTCGAGACGCTGAACGAGGCGTTCGAGGGCCGGGAGAAGAGCAAGCGCAAGATCGTCGCCACCTGCCCGCACTGCTTCAACACCCTTGGCAACGAGTACGGGCAGCTCGGCGGCGAGTTCGAGGTGGTGCACCACACCCAGCTCCTGGCCCACCTGGTCGCCACCGGCAAGCTCACCCCGGTGCAGCCGGTCGACGGCGGTCTGACCTACCACGACCCCTGCTACCTGGGCCGGCACAACCGGATCTTCACCCCGCCGCGCGAGGTCCTCGGCAGCGCGCTGGGTGGCGCCGAGATCACCGAGATGCCGCGTAACAGCGAGCGCTCCTTCTGCTGCGGCGCCGGCGGTGCCCGGATGTGGATGGAGGAGAAGATCGGCAAGCGGATCAACGTGGACCGGGTCGAGGAGGCCATGTCCACCGGGGCGAAGACCATCGCGGTCGGCTGCCCGTTCTGCTCGACGATGCTCAACGACGGGGTCAACGGCAAGGGCGCCGGCGAGCAGGTCGAGGTCGTCGACGTGGCCAGCGTGCTGCTCCGCTCGGTCAAGCCGGAGGCCCCGGCCGGGGACAAGGAGGCCGAGCCGGTCGCCGGCTGAGGCGTACGCCGAAACGGCTGAACCACGACGGCGGTGGCACCTGTGCGGGTGCCACCGCCGTCGCGGTCGGGCAGCGGGGTTCCGCGACCGGCCCGTCGGTGGCGAGCTCGTGCCCCGGGCGTACGCGTGGAAGAATCGCGCGCGAGGTGAGGCGAGCATCGATGGGCTGTTGATCACCACGCTGTTGCCCCTGGTCGGCTTCGTCCTGCTGACCGCCGGCAACGCGTTCTTCGTCGCGGCCGAGTTCGCCCTGGTGACGGTCGACCGCGCCGAGATCGACCGGCGGGCCGGCGAGGGAGATGCCCGGGCCGCCACCGTACGCCGGGCGCTGCGCGAACTCTCCTTCCAGCTCTCCGGCGCCCAGCTCGGCATCACCATCACCGCGCTGCTCACCGGCTACCTCGCCGAGCCGGCCCTGGCCCGGCTCTTCGCCCCGCTGCTGGGCCCGATCGGCGCCGACCGGTTCGGCGGGCTGCTCGCGCTGGCCCTGGCCACGCTGATCTCGATGCTCTTCGGCGAGCTGGTGCCGAAGAACCTGGCGCTGGCCCGACCGATGCCGGCCGCGCTCGGCACCGCCGGCCCGATGCGGCGCTTCTCCCGGGCGTTCGGCTGGCTGATCCGGCTGCTGAACGGCTCGGCCAACCGGCTGGTCCGCCGGCTCGGCGTGGAGCCGCAGGAGGAGCTGGCCAGCGCCCGGTCGCCCGAGGAACTGGGGCTGCTCGCCGCCATCTCGGCCCGCGCCGGCGCGCTGCCACCCGACACCGCGATGCTGCTGCGCCGCACCATCCGCTTCGGCGACAAGCGGGCCGCCGAGGCGATGACGCCCCGGGTGGACGTGATCGCGCTGCGGTCCACCGCCACGGTCGCCGAGCTGCTGGACCTGTCCCGGGAGACCGGCCGCACCCGGTTCCCCGTCTACGAGGAGACGCTGGACCTGGTCACCGGGGTCGCCGGGGTGCCGGACGCGCTCGGCGTGCCGCTGGCGCAGCGGACGCGGACGACGGTCGGCGCGGTGGCCCGCGAGCCGGTGTACGTGCCGGAGAGCCTCGACCTCGACGGCGTGCTCGCGGCCCTGAAGGCGGCCGGCGCGGACCTGGCCGTCGTGGTGGACGAGTACGGCGGCACCGACGGCGTGGTGACCGTCGAGGACCTGGTCGAGGAGCTGGTCGGCGAGATCGCCGACGAGTTCGACCCGGACGCGGTGGACGGCCTCGGCCCGGTCGAGCTGACCGTGCCCGGCGGCGAGCGCACTGTGCTGGTGGACGGCGTGCTGCGCGCGGACGAACTGGTCGAGCAGACCGGCTTTCGGCTGCCCGAGGGACCGTACGAAACGCTCGCCGGCTTCCTGATGGCCCGGCTCGGGCACATCCCCGCCCCCGGCGAGACGGTCGAGGAGGCCGGGTACGAGTTCACCGTCGTGGAGGTCGAGCGGCACCGGATCGAGCAGGTCCGGGTGGTCCGCCCCGAGGAGCCCGACGACGATGGCTGATCTGCTGGTCGCGATGCTGCTGTTGTTCGGCAACGCCTTCTTCGTGGGCAGCGAGTTCGCGCTCATCGCCTCCCGTCGTACGGTGATCGAACCGCTCGCCGCGGGCTCGAAGCGGGCCCGGTGGGCCCTCGCCGCGATGAACCAGATCCCGCTGATGATCGCCGGGGCGCAGCTCGGGATCACCGTCTGCTCGCTCGGCCTCGGTGCGATCGCCGAGCCGGCGCTGGCCCACCTGCTGGAGGCGCCGTTCGAGGCGCTCGGCCTGCCGGCCTCCGCGGTGCACCCGGTGGCGTTCGTGATCGCCCTGGGCGTGGTGATCTTCCTGCACACCGTGGTCGGCGAGATGGTGCCGAAGAACATCACCCTGGCCGGGCCGGAGCCGTCGGCGCTCTGGCTCGGCCCGGCGATGCTGGCGTTCTGTCTGGCCACCAAGCCGCTGCTGCTCGCCATGAAGTGGTCGGCCCGGCAGGTGCTGCGGCTGTGGCGGGTCGAGGCGACGGACACGGTGAAGACCGTGTTCACGGCCGAGGAACTGGCCGGCCTGGTCTCGCAGGCGCGTACCGAAGGGCTGCTGGACGCGGAGGAGCACGCCCGGATCACCGGCGCGCTGGCCCTGCACAGCCGCACCGCGGCGGACGCCCTGCAACCCTGGTCGACGGTCACCACCGTGGCTGAGGACGTCTCGCCGGCCTCATTGGAGGTGCTGGCGACCCGAACCGGCCGGTCGCGCTTTCCGGTGGTGCAGCGGTCCACCCGGCGGGTCCTCGGCTTCGTGCACGTCAAGGACGTGCTCGGGTACGCGGGCGCGAGTCGCCGGACACCGGTACCACCGGAGGTCTACCGGCCGCTGGCGGTCGTGCCGCCCGACCGTACGCTGGCCGACCTGCTCCTCGCGATGCGCCGCGAGCGGCGGCACATGGTCCTGGTGAGCGACGGCCGCCGGCCCCTGGGGGTGGTGACCCTCGACGACGTATTGACGGCAATAGTTGGTTTGTGAATGAATACCCTTGGTGTGCGGCCGGTCGCGCAAACGTGATTGAGTGGAACCTCGCCTTGATTCCACCCGCCTGCCTTCCCTAATGTGGGGCACCGACCGCTGTGGGTCGTCTGCCTCGACCATCCCTCTCGCGAGGCGCCCAGCGGCCGGTTGCAAAGGAGTCCGTGCCGGTGGCAACCATGCCTCCTGATCGTCACGCCCCGAGCCACCCCCCGCTCCGACCGATCGGAGCGCGCCGGGTCGTACGCCGTCTCCTCACCCTGGTCGCGGCCGTCGCGGTCGGCGCCGGGCTGCTGGCGGCTCCGGCCCATGCGGCGCCGTCGGTGGACGAGATCGATCGACAGATCGACAAGCAGTGGGAACAGCTCGAACCCACCATCGAGAACTACAACAAGGTCCGCGCCCAGCTCAAGGTCAACAAGAAGAAGTCGGCGGATCTCGAGAAGAAGATGGTGCCGCTGGAGCTGGAGTCGGCCCTGGCGATGAGCCGCGTCGGCGACATCGCCGCCCGCTACTACATGACGGGCCCCTCCCAGGAGATCGGCGCCCTGCTGGTGAACACCAAGCCGGGCACCCTCGGTGAGCAGCTCGTCATCCTCGACCGGCTGGCCGAGCAGCAGCGCAAGCAGGTCGCTGGCGTGCTCGCCATCCGCGACAAGTACAACGCGCAGAAGCAGAAGCTGGACAAGTTGATCGAGACTCAGGCCAAGCAGGCGGACGAGCTGGCGGCGAAGAAGAAGCACATCGACGCCGAGATCAAGCGACTGACCGCGTTGCTGCCGGTGTCCTCGGTGCGGCCGGCGAACTGCCCGAAGATCGACGGGGTGCTGAGCAAGGCGGCCCGGACCGCGATCACGACGGCGTGCGCCCAGGTCGGCGACCCGTACGTGTGGGGTGCCACCGGCCCGAACTCGTTCGACTGCTCCGGCCTCACCCAGTACGCCTACAAGGCGGCGGGCATCTACCTCACCCACTTCACCGGCGCGCAGTGGAGGGAGGGCAAGGCGGTGTCCCGCAGCGAGGCGCGCCCCGGCGACCTGGTCTTCTTCTACGGCGACCTGCACCACGTCGGCCTCTATCTCGGCAACGGGCTGATGGTGCACGCACCCCGGACCGGCAAACCGGTGCAGGTGAGCTCGATCAGCTACCAGCCGGTCGCGGGCTTCCGCCGGCCCTACTGAGCCTTCCGAACAGCACGAAGGCCCCCGGTCCACGCGGACCGGGGGCCTTCGTTCATGGCCGGTTACTGGGGCGCGCCGACCGCCGCCGGCTGGATCTGCACGTCGTCGAGGTTGACGTACATCACCCGGTGGCCGAACTGGATCTGCACGTACTGGAGCTCGCCGCGGACGACCGTCCGGTCACCCGGGGCTGAGCCGTCGAACGAGACCGCCCGGTAGTACTCGCCCGGCAGGACGCCGCCGACCGCGTACCGCTGACCGGCCGGGAAGGTGTACTGCAGGGGCGAGATGGCCTGGTACGGGATGGTGGACGGGTACGCCTCCCGCTCGGGGTAGGCCCGCCCGTACACCGGGATCCTGGTCTTGCCCGGCTTGGGGGTCACCACGAAGCCGTTCGCCCATTTCGCGGTGGGCGCGGAGGCCGGGTTGTAGAACCACGCCTTCTGGCCGAGGTACCAGATCGCGGTCCAGTCGCCCTGCACGTCGGCGAGGGCGTACGTCTGGCCGGCCGAGGCGCGGGCACCGTGATCCTTGATGTACATGGTGTTCGGCGTACCGTTCGGCCGCAGCCCCAGGTCGTTGACCAGCGGCGCGGTCGGGCTCGGGCCGGTGCGCAGGATGACCGACGACGAGCCGCGCAGGGGGCAGGGCTCAGCCGTCGGCGGCGCCTTCTCTCCCGGTGGGAACGGGGGCTGCTGGTTGCAGCCGTTGAAGGCGGGCTTGTTCGACGCGAAGTCCGGGTCGATCGTGACGAGGCCCGTGTGCGGGGTGCCGGTCGAGTGGAACGGCGCCTTCATCAGGTCGAAGTAGTGCGACCAGTCCCAGTACGGGCCCGGGTCCCAGTGCATCCCGGCGACGTTTCCGGCGGTGATGCCGGGGACGTTGTCGTGGCCGAGGATGTGCTGCCGGTCCAGCGGGATCTGGAACCGTAGCGCCAGGTGCCGGACCAGCTTCGCCGAGGTCCGGTACATCGCCTCGGTGTACCAGGTGCCGTGGCCGGCGAAGCCCTCGTGCTCGATGCCGATGGACTTGGCGTTGACGTACCAGTTGCCGGCCTGCCAGCCGACGTCCTTGGCCTTGATGTGCTGGGCGACGTAGCCGTCCACCGAGCGCAGCGTGTAGTGCCAGCCCAGGTAGGTCACGTCCTGCACCAGCCGCACGCTCGGGCCGAAGTAGCCCTCGGTGTCGTGGATGATGATGTACTCGATCTTCTGCTGCGCCGGCCGGTTGCCGATGTCGTAGTTGCCGTAGTTGAGGTTGCCGCTCTTGTCGATGTACTCGCCGTACGGCGCCGGCACCCACTCGCATGCGAGGCGGACGGGGCACTCGATCCCGTCCGGCCGCTCGGCGCGGCGCAGGCCGAGCTTGTGCAGCCCGGACTCGTCCGGCGTCACCGCCGTGGCGACGAGGGTCACCCGCTGGCCGTCGTCGGTGGTCCGGCTGGCGCCCTGGCCGAGCTGGTCGTACACCTCGTCGGCGAAGGCCGCCGCGGCGTCCTCGGTGTCCGCGCCGGAATACCGGGCCACCGCGCCGTACCAGGCCGCCGGGTCACTGCCGGCCCCGACCGGCCCACCCAGTTCCCTCTGGTACGACGCGAGCAGTGCCGCCCCGCCCCGGATGTTGGCGAGGGCGTCGGTGCGCAGCGTCTCCTTCGACTCGCCGGTGAGATCGGCGGCGGCATCGAGGGTCTGCAGCGACGCCTGGGGCAGGACGTCTCCGGATGGCACGGCGGCGGCGGTCAGGTCGAGGGAGAGCGGCCGGGACTCGTCGCCGCGGGGGTCCTCGTCCTCGTCCACATGGGCGCTGGCCGGGGTCGAGGCGACCTGCGCGGCGTCGGTCAGGTGCATCGGACCGTAGCCGCCGCTGGTGCTGGGCTGGCCCGCGTGGGTGTCCCAGCGGGATTCCAGGTACGAGATGCCGAGCAGCACGCTCTGCGGCACGCCGTACTCCGCCGCCGCGGCGGCGTACTGCTGCTGGCGGTCCTGGGGGTCGGTGGTCCCGGCGGTGAGGGGCGCCGCCGCGGTGGGACCGCTGATCGCGAAAGCGGTGGCCGCCGCGACGGCGGCGGCCAGCAGCATCCGTCTGCGCGATGGCAGGGCTGTGAGGTGCATCGAACCTCCAGATAGGGATGGGGGTCACTGCGTCCTCACCCTCACTCGCGCATGGCCTTTGGTCAATACCTTTCCGGGTAACGATGTAACCCGAAAGAAATCTTCATCAGCGGCGGCCCGGCGTCGCGGGTTGCGAATTGATAACGGCGCTCTCTAGTCTGGTCAATCGTCGACCGGTAGGTTCACCGCCCAGCCCGGGTGGTGACGGTCGGACACCGCCGAGTCGCCTGCGGGCGAGCCGGGGACCCAGGTACCTGGGGTGAATCCGCACCACGTGCGGTAGGGCGGCTCCCTTCCCGCCCGAACCCGTCAGCTAACCCGGTAGGCGGTCAGGAAGAAGGAGTACGGAGCCTGGTGGCACACCATGCCCCGCGGCCACCGTCCGTCCGGTCGCTCCACCGGTCGACGGCTGCGCCGCGTTCACGCTGGTCCCGCTTCACCACCACCCTCGCCGCAGTGGTCGGCACCACGGTCATCCTGACCGGTGGCGCCACGGCGGCTCACGCCGAACCATCGGTCGCCGAGATCGAGCGCCAGATCGACCAGGACTGGAACAAGCTCGAACCGATCATCGAGCAGGTCAACGCCACCCGCGAGGACCTCGCCGCCAAGCGCAAGCAGGCCGCCGCGCTGGCCAAGCGGATCGCCCCGCTGCAGGCCCAGGTCGACCAGGCCCTCGGGCAGGTCGGCGGGCTCGCCGCCGACGCGTACAAGGGCGACAACATCTCCACCGTCAACGCGCTGCTGGGCAGCCGGTCGCCCGGCGAGCTGGTCGACAGCCTGGAACTGCTCGACCGCTTCGCGTACCGCCAGCAGCAGCAGGTGCAGGCCGTGGCCGAGCTGCGCGACCAGCTGGCCGCGAAGAAGAAGCCGCTGGACGACATGATCGCCCAGCTGGCCCGGACCGAGGCCCAGCTGGCGGCCCGGAAGAAGCAGATCGACGCCGAGATCGCGCGGCTGCAGAAGCTGCGGCTCAAGGTGTACGGCAACGGCGGCGGCGGCCCACTGCGCCCGGCGCCCTGCCCCGCCGGCTACCCGGGTGGTCCCGCCGGCGTCGCGGTCAAGTTCGCCTGCGCCCAGATCGGCAAGATCTACGTCTGGGGCGCCGCCGGTCCGGACCACTACGACTGCTCCGGCCTGACGATGGCGGCCTGGGCCAAGGCGGGCGTCTCGCTGCCGCACAACGCCCGGCAGCAGCACGACGTCACCCGGCGGGTGAGCCGCGATCAGCTGCGCCCCGGCGACCTGGTCTTCTACTACAGCGACCTGCACCACGTCGCGATGTACGTCGGCGGTGGCTGGGTGGTGCACGCCTCCCAGTCCGGCAAGCCGATCACGATGAAACGCGTCGACGACGGCCAGATCAACAGCTACGGCCGCCCCGGCTGAGGTGAAAGCAGGGGCCCCCTGTTAACGCCTGCCGTAGCGGAGGGGGCCCCTGTTAACACCGGGCTGGCCGGTCAGCGGGTCGGCCAGGTCCGCCAGTTCTGCCAGGAGCGGCTCGGGGTCGGGCCGCGCTGCCCCTGGTAGCGCGAGCCGTAGACCGCCGAGCCGTACGGGTGCTCGGCCGGCGAGGAGAGCCGGAAGATGCAGAGCTGGCCGATCTTCATGCCCGGCCAGAGGGTGATCGGCAGGTTCGCCACGTTGGAGAGCTCCAGCGTGACGTGCCCGGAGAAGCCCGGGTCGATGAAGCCGGCGGTCGAGTGGGTGAGCAGCCCGAGGCGGCCGAGGCTGGACTTGCCCTCCAGCCGGCCGGCGAGCTGGTCGCCGAGCGAGATCACCTCGAGCGTGGAGGCGAGCACGAACTCGCCGGGGTGCAGCACGAACGGCTCACCCTCGGGCACCTCCACCATCGAGGTCAGGTCGTCCTGCTGCATCGCCGGGTCGATGTGGGTGTAGAGGTGGTTGTTGAAGACCCGGAAGAGCCGGTCCAGGCGTACATCGATGCTGGACGGCTGCACCAGCGCGGGCTCGAAGGGCTCCAGCGCGAGCGTGCCCGCCTCGATCTCGGAGAGCAGGTCGCGGTCGGAGAGCAGCATCGGAACACCATAGCGACCGGTACGGGCGGCCTGCGTGTCGGACTGCGCGATCGTACACTTGTTCGATAGAATGTCCGCATGGCTTCCTGGTCCGAATTCGCCGCCGACGAGCCCGGCCTCGCCGCCGAGATCCGCCTTCTGCTGCAGCAGTACGGGCCGGGTTTCGGCTATCTCGCCACGGTCCGTGCCGACGGGGGCCCCCGGGTCCACCCGGTCTCCCCGGTCATCACCGACGAGGGGCTCTACTGCTTCGTCATCGACTCGCCCAAGCGCCGCGACCTCGAACGCGACGGCCGCTACGCACTGCACTCGTTCCCGCCGGAGGAGAGCGACGACGAGGCGTACGTCACCGGCCGCGCCCGCCCGGTGACCGACCCGGCCACCGTGGCGCGGGTGGCCGAGCTCGGCCGGGCCGCGCCGCAGGTCGACTGGCGGCTGTTCGAGTTCACCGTCGACGTGGCGATGGTGACCCGACGCGACCAGGCGACCCATCTCGGCGCGGGTCGGCCCCAGGTGCGGGTCTGGCTCGACCCTCGGTCGTCGGGGGCGACGCGGCGGGCCGCGGTCGCACCCGAGGGGCGGCGTGGCCGCCACGGCTTCGACACGCGCCGCCCGGCCGCCTGAAGCGCGAAAAGCCGGTGCCGGCCCCGTCGCAGGACGGGACCGGCACCGGCTTGCCGCGTCGGGCTGCTACGCCGCGCGGTAGGCGTTCCACGCGGTCAGCATCCGGCTCGCCTGACCAGGGGTGAACTCGCTCATGCACGAGTCGTAGGTGTAGTCCATGAAGTTGTGGATCGGGTCCAGGCCGGGCGCGGTGCAGGTGTCCCGCCCGGTCGGGCACTGGTATGCCGGCGACGCCTCGGCCGGGGTGTCGCCGACGCTGTCACCCGAGCCGGTGCAACCACCCTGGAAGGTGTGGTAGAGGTTCAGCCAGTGGCCGATCTCGTGGGTGCCCGTGTCGCCCAGGTTGTAGTTGGTCGCGGTGCCGCCCGGCAGCGACTCGCTCAGCACGACCACGCCGTCCATCTTGTCCAGCGTCTTCTTCGGGAAGGTCGCCCAGCCGAGCAGGTTGTCGCTCAGCTCGCCCAGGTACATGTTGAGGGTGTTCTTGCCGCCCTCGCGCAGCGTGGTCTTCATCGACCGCTCCGCCTGTGAGCCGGAGACGATCGGGTACCAGGACGGGTTGGTGACCCGGTTGATCTTCTGGAGCTGGAAGCTGAAGGCGGTCGGGGCGCCGCCGGTCCCACCGCTGTAGGCCTGGTTCAGCACGCTGATCTGCTGGGTGATCATCGAGTCCGGGATGTTGCCACCGGCCCGGGTGCTGTCCCGCTGGATGACGTGCACGACGACCGGGACGGTCACGGCCGCCAGGGGCGTGACCCCGGCACCCGCGCGGAACCGGGTCCGCTCGGCCAGGGCCGCGGCCAGGTCCGCCTCGCGCTCGCGCACCTGCGCGGCGGTCAGTTCGTTCGGGTCATGCCGGACGTGCCCGCCGGCCTTCACCCGGGCGTCCGCGTGGCTGTCGGCCGGCTCGACGCAGCCTGCCGCCGGGGCTGCGGAGAAGGCCGAAGCGGCCGGGGCGACGCCTACCGTGGCCGTGCTGAGCAGCAGCGCGAGGGTCGTCGACGCGACGCCGGCGGCACGCCGGGTCAGCAGGTTGGGACGAAGTCCCATGGGCCCACCTCTTTCTGGCGGCGCGACAGGGGGTATGTCACGCCGTGGCTGAGAACGTGGGGGTGACGTTACAACCGATCGATGAATTTGAAAACGGCCATGGGTTGCCGTTGTGAAACTTCTTCCCGCTCCTGGCCGGCCGGGGTCTCAAGATCGGGTTGGGCTGGTTCGGCGAGGGCGGGGAGGCCCGCTGAGGGTACCTGGGTGCACGGCGGCGGTGACCTCAGGTACAGTGGTGCCGCCTGCGGGTGTAGTTCAATGGCAGAACATCAGCTTCCCAAGCTGACAGTGCGGGTTCGATTCCCGTCACCCGCTCCAACGAGAGGCCCCAGCTCAGGACAGATTCCCTGGCTGGGGCCTTGATCGTTGCTACCGCTTCTTGCGCTGGCCGTGCCCGCTACGTGCCCGATCTCTGCTCCGCTTGATCTGCGCCGGGGCCGTCAGCGATGTGCTCGTCGCGCTCGCGGCGAGTCCTCGGGCACGGCTCGGGGCGGTCACCGTGCCCGATCGGGTGGTGAGCTGTTCTTCGCCGCTTCAGGCAGGTACCACAACCCGGCCTGCTGACCGCTGTGCAGCCAGCGCATTCGAGGTGCCTCATCGGGTCGGGGCGCCCAGTCCCGGTAGGGCAGTGAGGCCAGCCGCCAGGCGATCACCGCGAAAATGAAGAGTCCTACCGGACCGACGAACCACCAGAGCGCGTCTCGGCGGCGGTAGGAGGCATGCGGCGCAAGCCAGGCCGTAACCATCATGGGAACCGCGATCCAGCCGAGATCCGCGAGCGGGCCGTGCCCCGTCCCGGCCTCGATCAGCTCACGGATGATGACGGACGGCACCGCCACCCCCACCAGCAGCAGCGCGGCGATCAATGCACGTGGCACGCGCGTGAGCGGCGGGCGCGAGCTGGGTCCGTCATCGATCATGATCAGGAGCATACGAAGCGCGGAGGACAGGCGGAGACACCGGAGCAACCCGATCTTGTTTAATCCTCGCGACGAGGTCCGGGCGGTCCCGCCGCGCGGCCGCGAAGGAGTCGTTACTGAGCGGGCGGTCAGGCCCGCCTTGGCCGGATGCGGTGCCCGGCACGCTGACGAGCCTCGGCGAGCAGCAGATCCACGGCCGCGAGTACGGCCTGCCAGGCATTCTCGGCACCGGGGTCGCGGCGGTGGGCGAGTCGCTCGAAGGTGGCGAGACTGCGCCGGATCGAGTCCAAGTGCGGATCGAACACCGAGGGTCGGCTCCAGTGGAGCTCCCGGGGAGTCACCTGGAGCCACAGCTGTCCGGTGGCCCGGTAGCGCGTGCTGCCCAGCGAGCGCTGTCGCAGGTAGGCCAGCTGCTGGAGCGCCAGCACATCGGCGAGGGGCAGCTTCTCGTCGGTGGTCACGTCGGCATGGTGGCTCAGGTGCCGAGGCGAACGCCATCGATATGCGCCGCGAGATCGCGCGGCACGACTCAGGGCTTCGGGGTCAGGTCGCGGACGTGCCGGAGACCGGGCTGCCCGCTGAGCAGCACCTCGCCGACCGGAACGAATCCGCTGCGCCGTAGCACCGCGAGCGAGGCCGGGTTCGCCAGCGCGGCCGACGCGACCAGCTGGCGCAGCCCGTACTCGTCCCGGGCCAGCTCGCAGACGCGGCGGACGCCCTCCTGCGCCACGCCGCGCCCGGTCGCCCGCTCGGCCACCCGGTAGCCCAGGTCGGCGCTGCCGTCGGCGACGTCGACCAGGTTGAACCGCCCCAGCACCGCCCCGTCATCGTCGATCAAGACATGGAAGTGGCACCCGCCAGCGGCCTGCTCCGCGAGCAGGCCCGCGTGGCGGGAGGCGAATCCGGTGAAGTAGTCGTCGCCCCGATCCGGCACGAATCGCGCGAAGTACGCCCGGTTCTCCTGCTCGAAACGGAGCAGCGCAGGGGCATGGCGGACATCGAGCCGCTGGAGTTCGGGCATCGCGCCACGTTAGCAACGGACAGCACGACCTACTGGGGGTACCAGCGCAGCTCGACGGTGTTGCCGTCCGGGTCGCGTACGTAGATCGAGGTGCCGGTGCCCCGCGCTCCGAACCGCGGCACCGGCCCGGTCAGCACGGTGAACACCCCCGAGTCGATCACCGCTGCCCAGTCCAGCGGTTCCACCACCAGACAGATGTGGTCAACGTTCGGCCCGCTCGGCGTGCCGTGTACCAGGTCGATGATGGTCTCCGGGTCGACGCGTACCGACGGGAACGGCACCTCTCCGGCCCGCCAACGGTCGACCCGTACCGGCGTCAGGCCCAGGGTGCCGCAGTAGAAGTCGAGGGACCTTTCCACGTCGGCGACGGTGAGGACCAGGTGGTCGAAGGCCGTCACCCGCACCGCGCTCATCGCGTCTCAAGGGCGTACGCCTGGCGGAGCCAGCCGGTGAACAGGTCCGGGTCGATCTCGTCGACGGTACGCAGCTTGACCGAAGCCATCCGCCGCGCGCCCGGAACGAGCCGGCCGGAGACGTCGCCGACCTCCTGCCCCCGCCACAATC
Organism: Micromonospora sp. NPDC007271; assembly: GCF_040634005.1. Lineage (NCBI taxonomy): Bacteria > Bacillati > Actinomycetota > Actinomycetes > Micromonosporales > Micromonosporaceae > Micromonospora > Micromonospora sp. NPDC007271. The sequence continues at coordinate 33,912 of NZ_JBEYER010000052.1, read as the reverse complement.
CGAAGGTGACGTACGACGAGTACGCCTTGACCAGGCAGACCGGCGTCTTGCCGGGCCGATCGCCGAGCCCCCAGACCGGGTGGCCCTGCCACATCGCGCCGGGGGCTTCCGGCAGCGCGGCCTCGATGACGGTGCGGAGTTTCTCGCCGGTCTCGCGCAGCGGAGCGTCGAGGCCAGCCAGGTAGTCGTTGACGGCGTCCATCGGGTTCCTCTCCTCGAAGGGGTCGCCTTCCACCCTCGTCGCGCCCGCGCCGCCGACCAAGCCGTGATCGGACTACGATCGTTGACCCGGATTCAACGATGGGGGTCGGCGTGCTGGAACGGTACGAGGTCGAGACGTTCCTGACCGCGGACCCCGTCGGGCCGGCCTGTGCCGAAGGGTCCGGTCGGCAACACCTTCTCGGAGATGCTGTCGCTGGTGGCGATGGGCCGGGGTGTGCTGCCGGTGGGTGAGCAGACGCGGCTCTACCATCCCCGGCCCGACCTGGCGTACGTGCCGATCCGCGACGCGCCGCCGATCTGCCGTGGGCCGGTGTGGCTGGCCAGCAACACCACCACCCGGGTACGCGAGTTCGTCCGCGCCGCGACCGACGCCAACCGCGCGTCCGGTGAGTGACGGCTGTCGGACCCGGGTGGCAGCATTCGGGGCGTGCGGGACGAGATCCGGGCCCTGGTCGAGGAGCTGACGCCGGGCGACGAACTGGAGGCACGGCATCGGGCGGAGACCCTGGCCTGGCTGGCCGGGACGGACGACATCTTCCGCCGGCGGAAGCCGCGTACCCCCTCACCCCACCTGGTGGCCTACTTCCTGCTCCGGGACGAGTCGGACGGCGCGGTGCTGCTGGTCGACCACCGCAACGCGGGGATGTGGCTGCCCAGCGGCGGCCACGTCGAGCCGGGCGAGCACCCGACGCAGACCGTACGCCGGGAGGTGCGGGAAGAGCTGGGTGTGCCCGCGGTCTTCGCCCCAGGGTTCGGCGAGCGCCCGGCCTTCCTCACCGTGACGGAGACGGTCGGGCCCCCGGAGCACCGGCACACCGACGTCAGCCTCTGGTACGTGCTGAGCGGCAGCCGCGACCAGCGGCTGGTGCCCGATCCCGGCGAGTTCCGGGGCGTCCGCTGGTGGACGCTCCGGGAGTTGGCCGGCGCTCCGCCGGGGGTGGTCGAGCCGCACCTGCGCCGGATGCTGGCCAAGCTCAGTTCGCCTTGACGATCAGCGGCCGGGGGTTTTTCCCGGGCAGGAGCGCGACGGCCAGCACAGCCGCGGGCAGGACCGCCGGCGGCGCCGCCCGCTGCACCTCGAGGTTGAGGTACGAGCCGTAGCTCGGGCCGTGGAAGGTCGCCCGGAGCACGGTGTCGCCTTGGCGGGCCGCCAGGACGATGTCGGCTGGCTCGCTCGCCGACCTGCAGGGCGGGCTGCAGACAGCAAGGACCCGCTTGGCGCTCGGTTCGTACACCCGCCAGCCGGCGGCCCACAGTCGCTGCCGGGCGGTGGCCAGGGCCTCCGTCTCCGGCACGGGCGCGGGAGGGATCGCCTTGACCCTGCCCCTCGGGCAGAGCCGAGCGTGGTCCGTGCCGGCCGCCGTGACCGGCCCGAGGAGGATGCGTTCGTGGAGCTGCTGACCATCGGTGCGTTCGCCCGCGCGGCGCGACTGACGCCCAAGGCGTTACGGCTCTACGGCGAGCTGGGGCTGCTGCCGCCCGCGGCCGTCGACCCGCACTCCGGCTACCGGTACTACGAGCCGGCGCAGCTCGACCGGGCCCGGCTGATCTCCGCCCTGCGCCGGGCCGGGATGCCGCTCGCGGACATCCGGGCCGTCTGCGGCCTGCCGCCGCAGGCGGCAGCCGAGGCGGTCGACGCCTGGTGGCGCCGGGTCAGCGCGGACACGGCGGCTCGCGGTCGCGTCGTCGCGCTCCTCGTCGACCAGCTCGCCGAGAGGACGCCCACCAGGTCCGAAACCACCTTCCGGTACGCGGTCCGCTGCGAGACCGGCACCGTCCGGGACTCCAACGAGGACACCGCGTACGCCAGCCCGACCCTGATCGCGGTGGCCGACGGCATGCGCGGCCCAGGCGGCGCCGAGGCCAGCGCCGCCGCCGTCGACGCGCTCCGACCACTGGAACTCGCCGACGCGCCGACCGCCGAGCTGCTCACCGCGCTGGCCGGGGCGGTGACGGCGGTCGACCGCACGGTACGCGCCACCGCCACCGACGGGCACCAGCCGGTCACCACCCTCACCGCGATCCTGCGCCGCGGGTCGCAGCTGGCCCTGGTGCACGTCGGGGACACCCGGGCGTACCTGCTGCGCGGAGGCGAGCTGTCCCGGCTGACCCAGGACCACACCTACGTGCAGTCGCTGGTCGACCAGGGCCGGCTCAGCCCGACCGAGGCGACCCGGCATCCCCGGCGTGCCCTGCTGGTGCGGGCGCTCGGGGGCGGCGTCCACGTCGAGGCCGACCTGGCGCTGCGTACCGCCCTCGTCGGCGACCGCTACCTGCTCTGCTCCGACGGGCTCTCCGCCGTGGTCGGGCAGGAGGCCCTGCACGACGCGCTCGCCGGCACCGATGACCCGGAGACCGCCGTCGAGCGCCTGGTCGACCTCGCGTACGCCGAGGGCGCGCCGGACAACGTCGCCTGCGTGGTCGCCGACGTCGTGTCGGCGTAGCCGCGCACCCGACCGGCCGAACCGGCAAGGCCGCTGCGGGCCGTACGCTGGCGATCATGCGGATTGGCATTGTGATCCTGCCCGACCAACGCTGGTCGGACTCGCGGCGGCGCTGGCGGCAGGCGGAGGAGTGGGGCTTCGACCACGCCTGGACGTACGACCATCTGGGCTGGCGGGACCTGGTGGACGGTCCCTGGTTCGATTCGATGACCACGTTGACCGCCGCCGCGACGGTCACCTCGCGGATCCGCCTCGGCACGCTGGTCGCCTCGCCCAACTTCCGGCACCCGGCGGCGTTCGCCCGGCAGGTGACCGCGCTGGACGACGTCTCCGGCGGCCGGCTGCTGCTCGGCCTCGGCGCGGGCGGCATCGGCTTCGACGCCACCGTGCTCGGCGGGGAGACCCTGCCGCCGCGGCAGCGGGTCGACCGGTTCGCCGAGTTCACCGAGCTGCTGGATCTGATTCTGCGTGAGGACGGCACCACCTGGCGTGGCGAATGGTTCGCCGCCGTGGACGCCCGGAACAACCCCGGCTGCGTGCAGCGGCCCCGGGTCCCGTTCGTGATGGCCGCGAACGGGTCCCGTTCGATGCGGCTGGCGGCCCGGTTCGGTCAGGGCTGGGTGACCACCGGTCTGGGCGGCGACGACCTGGAGAGCTGGTGGATGTCCGTGGAGGATCTCGCCGCCCGGATGGAGGTGATCCTGGACCGGGCGGGCCGCGACCCGGCGACCCTGGACCGCTACCTCTCGCTCGACTCGGCACCGGTCTTCTCGCTGACCGGCGTGGACTTCTTCGCCGAGCAGGTCGCCCGGGCCGCCCGGCTGGGCTTCACCGACGTGGTGACCCACTGGCCCCGGGCGAGCAGTTGGTACGCCGGCGACGAGGCGGTGCTGGCGGCGGCAACGGCCCTGCTGCCCGAGCTGCGCCGCCTCTGATCCGGGCCAGCGGTTGTGAAGAAGGGGCCCCTGCTCTACCGGAAACGTTGAGAAGGGGCTCCTCCTTACCCCTCAGGTGCCGAGGTCGCCGGTGCTGATGCCGCCGTCCCCGGCGGAGGTCAGCCGGAACCGGATGCAGACCAGCGGGGAGTCGTCGTCGACCGGGAAGCCCTCCCGGGCCCAGTAGCGGCGGTGTCCCTCCCGCCACTCCTCGATGGACCGGTCACCCTCCCCTTCGGAACGGGCGAAGTCCCAGGAGACGTCGGCGAAGCGGACCACCTCGACGCCGGTGACCTCGACGACGCCGACCAGCGCGTCGTGATCGTCGACCAGGACCAGCCGTTCGCCGACGTGTTCCAGCTCCTCGTTCTCGTCGGCGTACTCGTGGGTCAGCAGGCCGGCCGTGGCGGTCTTCACCCCGGCCAGCACGAGGGCGTTGAGGTTGGCGCGCATCTCGCCGGGCGTGCCGAGGGCGAGGGTGCGAAGTCCACCGATGCGGGGCCACATCCTGCCGAGGCTATCCGTCGGCCGGCGCCCCGTCGCGAAATTTTGGCGTCCCCCACGGAGGGCTGCGGGGACGTTAGCGTGAGGGCCGGCCACACGACGAGGAGGCGACCATGGCGGACCGGCGGGCGGTGCTCGTCCCGGGCCGGGGCTACGACACGCGTGCCCCGCTCTTCGCGTACGCCGGGGAGGCGCTGCGCCGCCTCGGCTTCGACGTCCATGAGGTGACCTGGCAGGTGCCCGGGGACCTGCGCCTCGACCGGGCCGCCGGCTGGGTGGCCGAGCAGGTGACGCCCGTCCTTGCCGACGGCGGCGACCTGCTCGTCGGCAAGTCGCTGGGCAGCTTCGCCGCCCCGCTCGCCGCCGACCGGGGGTTGCGCGCGGTCTGGCTGACCCCGCTGCTCGACAATCCCGACGTGGCCGCCGCGCTCGGCCGGGCGACCGCGCCGTTCCTGCTGGTCGGCGGCACGGCCGACCCGTCCTGGGACGGCGCGGTGGCACGCCGGCTCACCCCGTACGTCCTCGAGGTGCCGGAGGCCGACCACTCGATGCTGGTGCCCGGCCCGCTGGCCCGGTCGGCCGAGGCCCTGGGCCGGGTCTGCACCGCCGTGGAGGATTTCCTCAGATGAGCTGGCCGGCGTAACCGGCCGCCGCCAGGACCTCGGCGTCGCCGGTTGCCGCGTGCGCGTCCAGCACCGCGTCGGCCAGTTTCACCACGTGCGCGTCGCCGTGCCGGGCCGCCCGGGCGAACACCTCCGCCGGCCCTCCTGGCGTGACAGCTGGTGGGGCGGCCGGCGCGGGTGGGGCGTACACCGAGGTCACGGCGGCCGTGGCCGACCAGGCCGCGGCGACGCTCGGCGCCCACAGTGCGTGGTCCAAAGCCGGCAGGGTACGCAGCACCGCGGTCGGGGCGGTCACCGCGTGCACCAGCATCACCGGGTTGCCGTGCCCGAACCGGAGGTAGTCCAGGCCGGCTCGGTGCACCAGCTCGGTGAGGGTCCGCTCGGCCTCCGCCGGGGTTGCCGGCGGGCGCAGCGCCACCGCCGCGTCGGACCACTCCGGTACGTCCGGCAGCCGGCCCAGCCGTTCCCGGATGCCGCCGGTCTGCTCGGGGATCCGGGGCAGGCCGGCCAGTGCCTCCGTCACGCCGGACCGGCCGGTGAGCGGGCCGGCCCCGGGTACCGGCTGCCAGCGGGCGGCCCAGTAGCCGAGCGCCTGGCCCAGCTCGGCGAGCCGCTCCGGGCTCACCCCGTCGGTACGCAGCACCCGGACGGCGTGCCCGACCCGGATCACCCCGTGGGTGGCTCCGGCCGCGATGCCCGGCAGCAGCCGCGGCCACCAGGTGCCCAGCACCTCCCGCCAGGGGCGTTCGCGCACCTCGCGGTCGAAGTGGGCGAGCCAGTCGCCGGCCCGCTTCGGGTCCCCGAGCGCGGCCCGCCAGTCGTCGATCGGCCGCAGCCCGCGCGGCCGATCGTCCAGCCGGCGCAGGTAGTCGTCGAGCCAGCGGTGCACCCGAGCGCCGTGGCCGTGCCGGGCCAGCGCCTCGACCGCCATCGGCCCGTGGTTCGACAGCCAGCCCTCGTATTCCGGTCCGGTGCGGTGCAACCGTTGGTACGCGTCGTCCAGGATGTCGTCGCCCATGCGGTGATCCTCGAAGTTCAACCGCCCTTCAGGTCAACCCCGAGTCCGCTCAGCCGGGCAGTTGATCCCCGGTGAGCAGCGCGCGCAACCGGAGCCGTGCGGCCACGTGCGGCGGACACGTCGCCACGACCGCGGCTGTCCCGAGCAGTTCCGCCCCGCTGTCCCGGACCACCCGGTCGAGGGCGTCCAGTTGGGCACCGGTGGCCACCCAGTCGTCGACGAGCAGCACCCGGTCGGCGGGGCCGAGCCGGCGGGCGTCCACGCCGATGCGTAGCTGCCGGCCCCGGTAGTCCGGCGGTGTCTCGGCCCAGCGCATCGGGCCGACCCGCCGCCGCTGGCCGGCCTCCTTGTACGCCGGCAGGAAACCGGCGCCGGTGGCCACCGCGACCAGGGGGCCGAGCAGCAGCCCGGTCACCTCGGGAGCGATCACCACGGTCGGTCGGGTGGCCGGGAACAGGCCGGCCAGGGCCGGCCCGACCCCGGCCAGCACCTCCGGATCCCGCCACCAGCCGGAGGTGTCGCTGACCAGATGACTGCTGCCCGGACCGGGGTCGACCCAGTGGAACAACTCGACCAGGCGTCGGCTCAGCACGTCACCCATCCTCGGGCACCAACGCCAGGCGATCGCGCACCACCCCTCGACCGGCGAGCCTTCCTCCTTTCATCCGAGTCATGCTCGGGCGATCGGCTACACGTATCGGGGAAAATGCGGGCATAGCACCGTGATCACGTTGACTTCGGAAGTGCTTCTCTCGTTACGGTCCGACCCGGTTTGTTCAGCTGACGAAAGGACCGGGCGGTGGCTGGTAGGCATCTCCGTACCCGCAAGTTCTCCTCGCCCGCCGGCATCGCCGCCACCGCAGCCGTCGGCGTCCTGCTCGCCGTCGGTGGCACCGTCGGCGTGGTCCAGCTCACCTCGGGCGAGCCCGCCGCCGAGTCCGCCCTCGCGGAGCCCGCCGTCGCGGAGTCTCTGCCCGTCGCTCCCGCCCCCACCTCGGCCTCCCCCTCCGCCACGCCCAGCGCGTCCGCCTCGCCGAGCACCAGCCCCTCGCCGAAGGCCACCGCCAGCCCGAAGGCGACCCGTACCCAGGCGGCGTCGCGCAGCAAGACCCGCACCGCCAGCCCGAAGCCGACGGCGACGAAGGCCGCCCCCGCGCCGAAGGTCGTCGACAGTGGCTCCTGCGGCGCGTCCTTCTACGACGAGGGTCAGATGACCGCGAACGGGGAGACCTTCAATCCGAACGCCATGACCGCCGCGCACAAGACGCTGCCGTTCGACACGAAGGTCCGGGTGACCAACCCCGCCAACGGCAAGTCCGTCATCGTCCGGATCAACGACCGCGGCCCGTACATCGACGGCCGGTGCCTGGACCTGTCCCGCGCCGCCTTCGCGGCGATCGCCTCCACCGATCTCGGCGAGGTGACCGTCCGTTACGAGGTGCTCGGCTGACCGCGTGACCGGCGGCGATCGGGCCGATGGAGCGATCCGGCCGGGCAGAACATCCTCAGCTGACGGGTCAGGTTCATTCACCCGTTCATTTCCATCAGGCATGCTGTCCCGTGTACGTACTACACCCTTCCAGTCGGGCCGTGGCCCGCTGAGCCCCGGATCCCGCGCCGGCCTCGGCGCGGCCGTCGCGCTGCTCGCTCTCGTCTCCGCCATGGAGTTGGCGGACGGCGAGGCCGCGCACTACATCGCGCTGATGGTGGCCGCTCCGCTCCTCGCCGCCGGGTTGGCCTCCTGGTGGGTGGTGCTCGGGGTGGGCGTCCTCGCCACGGGCCTCGGGGCGGGCTTCGCCCTCGCCGAGCCGAAAGCGTCTCTGGTCTCCGCCGTCAACGTGGCCGGCGTCGCGCTGGCCACCGGGATCGCCGGCGCCGTGGCGGCGGTACGGCAGCGACAGGCCGAGAAGATCGCCGAGCTGTCCCGGCTCGCCGCGGTCGCCCAGCAGGCGGTGCTCCGGCCGCTCGGACCGCAGGTGGGCACCCTCGCGGTGGCCGCCCGCTACATCTCCTCCACGGCACGGGCCGAGATCGGCGGCGACCTGTACGAGGCGATGGACACCCCGTACGGCGTCCGCATGATCATCGGCGATGTACGGGGCAAGGGGCTGGACGCGGTCCGGCTGGCCAGCATCGTGCTCGGCTCGTACCGGCACGTCGCGTACGAGCGGGCGGACCTGCGGGCGGTGGTGACCGATCTCGACCGGGCGGTGGCCCGGAACGTGGGCGACGAGGACTTCGTCACCGCCGCGCTGGTCGAGGAGCGGGGCGGCACCCTCACCATCGTCAACTGCGGGCACCCAGCGCCGCTGCTGCTGCGCCGGGGCGCGGTGATCCCGCTGGAACCGCCCGCACCCGCGCCTCCGCTGGGCTTCATGCCGGTGGTCCGGCCCCGGGTGGAACGGCTCGAACCGGGCGACCGGCTGCTGCTCTTCACCGACGGGCTCGGGGAGGCGCGGCGCGAGGGCCAGTTCTTCCCGACGGCCGACCGGGCGTGGCGGCTGCTCGGCCACGGCACGGTCGCCGACGGCCTCGCCTCGCTGGAGACCGCCCTCGTGGAGTGGGTGCACGGGCGGCTCGACGACGACATCGCGCTGGTCCTGATGGAGTACACGGGTCCCAGTACCGGCGTGACGGCCGCCGTGCCGAGCTGGGAGGTCGGCGCAGCGGAGAGCTGATCCGCTCCGCGTGCCCGCCGGTGAAGCGCAGGCGTGTAACCGCTGTCACTTCCGGGTTCGGCTTGTGATTGCCTACCGGCGAGTAATACAGTCTGAGTTACTGATCGGTAACACCTGTCCGGAAGCGGGGCCAGCGAGCATGACCCACTACAAGAGCAACCTTCGGGACCTCGAGTTCAACCTGTTCGAGGTCTTCGGGGCGGACCGGATGTTCGGCCAGGCGCCGTACACGGACCTGGACGTCGACACCGCCCGCAGCTTCCTTTCCGAGGTCGACCGCCTGGCCCGCGAGGACCTGGCCGCCAGCTACGCGGACAGTGACCGCAATCCGCCGATCTTCGACCCGGTGACGCACACCGCGCCGCTGCCCGAGTCGTTCAAGAAGTCCTACCAGGCCTTCATGGAGTCGGAGTTCTGGCGCCTGGACCTCCCCGAGGAACTGGGCGGCACCAACGCCCCGCGCGCCCTCTGGTGGTCGCTCGCCGAGCTGGTGCTCGGCGCCAACGCCCCGATCTGGATGTACGCCTCCGGCCCGTCCTTCGCGCACGTGCTGCACGTCGAGGGCACCGAGCGGCAGCGGAAGTGGGCCAAGCTCTTCATCGAGAAGCAGTGGGGCTCGACGATGGTGCTCACCGAGCCGGATGCCGGCTCGGACGTCGGCGCTGGCCGTACCCGGGCGATCCCGCAGCCGGACGGCTCCTGGCACATCGAGGGCGTCAAGCGCTTCATCACCTCGGGCGAGCACGACCTCTCCGACAACCTCGTCCACTACGTGCTGGCCCGTCCCGTCGGCGTGGCGGGCGCCGGCGGCCCGGGCACCAAGGGCCTGTCCCTCTTCGTCGTGCCGAAGTACCACTTCGACGAGGAGACCGGTGAGCTGGGCGAACGCAACGGCGTCTTCGCCACCAACGTCGAGCACAAGATGGGCCTGAAGGTCTCCAACACCTGCGAGCTGACCTTCGGTGAGCACGGCGTGCCGGCCCGGGGCTGGCTGCTCGGCGACAAGCACGACGGTATCCGGCAGATGTTCATGATCATCGAGTACGCCCGGATGATGGTCGGCACGAAGGCGATCGCCACCCTCTCCACCGGCTACCTCAACGCGCTGGAGTACGCCAAGAACCGGGTGCAGGGCGCCGACCTGACCCAGCAGGCCGACAAGAGCGCTCCGCGGGTCACCATCACCCACCACCCGGACGTGCGCCGCTCGCTGCTCATGCAGAAGTCGTACGCCGAGGGCCTGCGCGCGCTGGTCTGCTACACGGCCACCTGGCAGGACAAGGTCGCCATCGCCGAGGCGTCCGGCGACGAGCAGGCCACCAAGCTGGCCAAGCGGGTCAACGACCTGCTCCTCCCGCTGGTCAAGGGTGTCGGCTCGGAGCGGGCGTACGAGCTGCTCGGCCACGAGTCGCTGCAGACCTTCGGCGGCTCCGGCTTCCTCCAGGACTACCCACTGGAGCAGTACGTCCGGGACGCCAAGATCGACACTCTCTACGAGGGTACGACCGCGATCCAGAGTCTCGACCTGATCTTCCGGAAGATCGTTCGGGACAACGGCAAGGCCCTGCTGGCGGTCGCCGGTGAGATTCAGGAGTTCATCACCTCCGAGGCCGGCAACGGCCAGCTCAAGGAGGAGCGGCAGGCGCTCGGCAAGGCGCTCGCCGAGATCCAGAACATCCTCGGCGTGCTGACCGGCTGGCTCGGCGAGGCGCAGGCCGGCGACGCGCGGGCCCTCTACAAGGTCGGCCTGAGCAGCCGCCGGTTCCTGCTGGCGATCGGCGACCTGGTGGTCGGCTGGCTGCTGCAGAAGCAGGCGGACGTGGCGTTGAACGCCCTGGCCGGCGAGGTCTCCGCCGCCGACCAGGCGTTCTACACCGGCAAGGTGGCCGCCGCCCGGTTCTTCGCCCGGGAGGTGCTGCCCCGCATCGGCGCCGACCGGCGGATCATCGGGGGCGCCGACCTGGAGATCATGGATCTTCCGGAGGAGGCGTTCTGACCCCGATGGGGTGATCGCACCGGTTCGACGACGGCGGCCGACGAGCGGACAGCTCGCCAGCCGCCGTCGCGGTTTTCCCGCCTCGGCTGGTAGGCCGGTCGCGAGACGGGTAACCGTCGCGGACCACGAGAGGACACGCCCAAGAGCCACCGCACGGGGGAGTGCAGCGCACATGGGCATTGGAAGCGGAATTTTTCTGATCGCCGTCGGTGCGATCCTGACCTTCGCCATCCGGGCCAACGTCTGGTGGATCGACCTGCGCGCGGTCGGCTGGGTGTTCATCCTGGCCGGGCTGGCCGTCCTACTCACCACGCTCTGGTTCTGGCAGGACCGGCGCAAGCGGGCCCGCACCCTGATCGTGGAGGAGAACCGTCTCTCCCACCCCACGGCGATGATGCCGCCGCCCCCCGACCCGCCACCGCCCACGGCCCCACCGTCCTGATCGCACCCTTTGTCCAAGGGGCCCCTTAGGCGTTAAGAAGGGGCCCTTCCTGGTACCTCAGCCGCGGGCGGTGTGGCGGGCGGTGATGGGGGCGGCGGTGGGCGCGAGGGCCGCCCAGCGGCTGGTCGGGCGGTGTACCACCAGATCGCTGGTGCGCAGCCCGTCCGGATCCGCCCGCTGCGGATCGAGCAGCCCCGAAAGCAGCGAGATGCCCGGGTTGTGGGCGATCAGCAGCACGGTACCGGTGCCCGGAGCGACCCCCCGGAGCAGTTCCAGCAGGTCGTGTGGCTGCGCCTGGTACACGGCCGCCTCGTAGCGCACCGCCGGGGCGGATCCCGCCGGTCCCCCCTCCGGCGGGGATCCCGTCATGCCCAGCGCCACACTGTGCCAGGTCTGCCGGGTGCGTCGGGTGGTTGAGCAGAGCACCAGGTCGGGGAGGAAGGCGTGCCGGGCCAGCCAGGCACCGGCCGCCGCCGCGTCGGCGTGCCCGCGCGCGGTCAGCGGGCGTTCGGCGTCCGGTGCGTCCCGGGGCTGCTCGGCCTTGGCATGTCGGAGCAGCACCAGTGTCCGCTGCTGGTTCCTGCCGTCCGTCATGGCCACAGCTTGCCTGATTGGCGACCAGAGCGCCTGGGTAAGTCGATGGCTGCCGCTACCTCATCCATGGCCGCGGCGGGCAGGAAACGCCAGCAGAACGCCAAGGAGGCGACGTCATGGGCATCGGTGCCAGCATCTTCCTCATCGCGCTGGGCGCGATCTTCGCGTTCGCCGTCGACGCCAACCTGGGATGGCTGAACCTGAACGTCGTCGGCTGGGTGCTCATGCTCGCCGGCGTCGTCGGCCTGATCACCACGCTCTACTTCTGGAACAGCCGTCGGCGTACGGTGGTCGCCGCGCCGGTGCGCGAGCGGGTCGTCGCCGAGCCGGTGGTGCCGGCCCAGGACGACCGGGTCGTGCGCGAGGAGCACCGCGAGGTGCGCCGCCCGGGCTACCCGACCTGATCCCCCACGGACGGGCTGGTGGTCCGGCCGGGCTTGACCGCATCGTCCGCGAGGAGGTCGAGTCGGCGGAGGCGGTCGGGGTCGGCGATGACGTCGATGGCGACGATCTTTCCTTCGGCGATGGTGAAGGCCATGACGGACAACGGCCGTCCGGCGGCGGAGACGACGACTCCGGCGGCGCCGTTGACCAGGACGGGGCGCGCGAACGGGGAGAGCCGCCCGAACGTGGTCGCCTGCGCGGCCACGGCGTGGGCACCGCTGATCACGGTGGTGTGGCGGTGGCGCGCGGTGCCGCCGTCGGAGCGGAGCACGACGTCGGGGTGGAGCACGGTGACGAGCGCGTCGAAGTCACCGTCGCGGGCGGCGGCAAGGAATGCGGTGACCACCTGACGCTGACGAGTGAGGTCGGGGTCGGGCACCGGGGCCCGGCCCTGTACCCGGCGGCGGGCACGGCTGGCCAGCTGCCGGGTCGCCTCCGGAGTGCGGTTGATCATCGTACCGATCTCGTCGAACGGCACGGCGAACATGTCGTGGAGTACGAAGGCCAGCCGCTCGGTGGGCGTCAGGGTGTCGAGCACCACCAGCAGCGCCAGCCCGACCGAGTCGGCCATCACCGCCGCGTGTTCGGGGTCGTCCGGGCCGGCCGGGGTGATGATCGGGTCGGGTACCCGCACGTCGAGGGCTTCCTCGCGGCGGTGTTGGCGGGTGCGCAGCGTGTTCAGGCACACCCGGGCGACGACGGTGGTGAGCCAGGCGGCCAGGTTGTCCACGTCGCTGGTGTCGGTGCGAGCCAGTCGCAGCCACGCCTCCTGCACGGCGTCATCGGCCTCACTGAGTGAACCGAGCATCCGGTACGCCACCGCCCGAAGATGCGGCCGGTGCTGCTCGAACCGGTCGACCAGCCAGGTGTCCTCGCCCATGTCCGTCCTTCCTCGCGGGTTCTCATCACCTCGACCCGCGAGGTCCTGCTGACGTAACGGGGTACGCCGCGAGCACCCCGGCGCTGTGGGCTACGTCACTACTGTCACGTTCCCGGTCGCCGTGGGTTCGAGTCGGTGAAGCCACGAAAACCTAGCGGATGCGACCGCGAGCCCTGCTTGCGGTGCGAATGACTGTGGAGGACACCATGAGTTCACCGATCCTGGTCACCGGCGGCACCGGCACCCTCGGCCGCCTGGTCACCCCGCTGCTGCGCGAGGCCGGTCACCCGGTGCGCGTCCTCAGCCGCCGCGGTGGCCCCGCCGGCGATGGCATCGAGCATGTCACCGCGGACCTGCTCGCCGGTGAGGGCATCGAAGCCGCCCTGGACGGCGTCGAGACCGTCGTGCACCTGGCCGGCGGGCCGAAGGGCGACGATCAGGCCACCGGCAACCTGGTACGGGCCGCGCAGCGGGCCCGGGTGCGGCACCTGGTGTACATCTCGGTCATCGGCGCTGACCGGGTTCCCCTGGGGTACTTCCGGGCCAAGCTGGGTGCCGAGCGGGCGATCATCGAGTCTGGCCTGCCGTGGACCATCCTGCGCGCCGCACAGTTCCACGATCTGGTCCTGGCCCTGGCGCAGAAGATGGCGAAAATGCCGGTGATTCCGATTCCGGGCGGATTGCGGTTCCAGCCGGTGGACTCCCGCGAGGTGGCGGCCCGGCTGGTCAACCTGGCGCTCGACGCGCCGGGCGGCGTGGTGCCCGACCTGGCCGGGCCGGCGGTGCACCCGATGGCAGACCTGATGCGCGGATACCTGCAGGTGTGCGGCAAACGGCGGCTGTTCCTGCCAGTGCGGATGCCCGGCAAGGCGGGCCGGGCCTACCGGGCCGGGGACAACCTCGCCCTCAACGGCGCCGCCACCGGTACTCGAACCTGGGAAGCCTTCCTGGCCGAACGGATTCCCCAGGCAGAGCCGATGGTCAACACGCGACCGGCCACCCTCCAGTAACACCCCAGCTTCATCGCGGCCGGTTTGAACCGAGCGGTGTGGCGGTGGTCAGGCGAAGAGCGCGAAGTAGATCGCGATGTGGTGGCAGATCGCCGCGACCAGCGTGCAGGCGTGGAAGAACTCGTGGTGGCCGAAGACGGTCGGCCACGGGTTCGGCCGGCGCAGCGCGTAGAAGACCGCGCCGACGCTGTAGATCGCGCCGCCGACGATCAGCAGCACCAGGGCGGCGACCCCGCCGGAGTGCAGGATCTGCGGCAGCATCACCACCGCGACCCAGCCGAGCGCCAGGTAGAGCGGGGCGGAGACCAACCTCGGCGCGTGCGGCCAGATGAGCTTGATCGCCACTCCGGCCAGCGCCCCGCCCCAGACCAGGCCGAGCATGATCTCGGCCGGCCGAGCGTCGAGCAGCAGCGCACAGAACGGGGTGTACGTGCCGGCGATGAACACGAAGATCATCGAGTGGTCGAGCCGGCGCATGGTCTGGTAGCCGCGCTCCGACCACACCCGGCGGTGGTAGAGAGCGCTGGTGCCGAAGAGACCGCACACGGACAGGCTGTAGATCAGGCAGCTGACCAGGGGTGCCCAGCCGGGCCGGGCGGCCGCGATCGAACACAGCACGATGCCGCAGACGAGCGCGACGAAGAACGCGTAGGTGTGCAGCCAGCCGCGCATCCGGGGTTTACCGATGTCGACCGGCTTGAGCCGAAGCGGTGCGGAGGTGGTCACACAATTAGGTTACGGCACCGTAGGTTACCTGCAAGTAGTGTCTACTGTCACGCCTTCCGAACGGCCGGAGGACCCTGGGCGACGGCTCCGATCCGCGAGTATGGCGGATGCGGATCCGAGCCGTCGGTGCCCGGGCCCCGCTGCTCGACCCACCGCCGACGGATACCCGGTCAGCGGGGTGGTGGACGACGTGAGCCGGCTCCCGCAGGCCCGCCCGGGGACTACGGTGTCGTTCCATGGACCTCAACGCTGACCTGGGCGAGGGATTCGGCATCTGGCGGCTCGGGGACGACGAGGCGCTGCTCGGCCTGGTCACCTCCGCCAACGTCGCCTGTGGCTTCCACGGCGGCGACCCGGCCACCATGCACCGGGTCTGCGCCGGCGCCGCCGCCCGGGGGGTCGCCGTCGGTGCCCAGGTCGGCTACCGGGACCTCGCCGGCTTCGGCCGGCGACACATCGCGTACGACTTCGCCGAGCTACGCGACGAGACGATCTACCAGCTCGGCGCGCTCGACGCGTTCTGCCGGCTGTTCCGCACCCGGGTCCGCTACCTGAAGCCGCACGGCGCGCTCTACCACGCCGCAGCCTGTGACGAGGCCCAAGCCGCCGCACTGGTCGCCGCCGTCAGCGCGTACGACCACGAGCTGCCCCTGCTCTGCCCGCCCGGCTCGGTGCTCGCCCAGCTCGCGGCCGGCGCCGGGCTACGGGTGGTCGCCGAGGGCTTCGCCGACCGGAACTACCTGCCCAACGGCTCCCTGGTGCCCCGGAACGCCACGAACGCGCTGGTCACCGACCCGGAGGAGGTGGCCACCCGGGCCGTCCGGATGGCCACCGAGCGAACCGTGGTCGCGGTCGACGGCAGCGTCGTCCCGTGTGCCGTCGAATCGATCTGCCTGCACGGGGACACCCCGAGCGCGGTGCGCTGCGCCGAGCTGGTGCGGGCCGCCCTCATCGACGCCGGCGTCACGCTCACTCCGTTCGCGTGAAAGGAAGGGCACCTTCTTAACGCCTCAGGTAGAGGAAGGTGCCCTTCTTGACACCCGGGGGCGTGAGCCCTCGTCGAGGCCGCGGAGGACCAGCGGGAGGCGGGTGGTGCCGCCGTCGACCACGCGGATCGGTACGCCCCAGTCCTGTCGGGTCAGGTGGCAGGCCGCGTGCTCGACGTCGGCGTCGCAGGTGGCCGCCTGGGCGGTCACCTGGAGCACACCCTGCGCCACGTCGCCGTTGACGACCAGGCGGCGGGACAGGTCCGTGGTCGTCCCGGCCCCCTCGACCAGCAGCTCCGGCGGGGACGCCGACACCACCAGTCGGGTCGACGGCCCGTACGTCTCGTCCAGCTTCTGCCCTGGCGCGGGCGTGAAGATCACGTCGAGGGTCAGCTCGCCCGCCGCCACGTCGGTCGGCTTGCGCTCCAGCTTGTGCCGGGGGCCGTCCACCGTGCTGGCACCCGCTGCGGTGAGCGCGCCCGGGGCCAGCCGGGTCAGCCGGTGGGCGGCCGACTCGACCACGATCACCTCGCCCTCGGGGGTGAGCACCAGGTCGCTCGGCTCGGCCAGCCCGCCCGCCACGGTGGCGACCTGGTCGGTCGTTGGATCGAAGCGGCGCACCGCCCCGTTGTACGTGTCGGCGATCAGCACCGAGCCGTCGGGCAGCGCGCACACCCCCAGCGGGTGCTGGAGCAGCGCCCGGTGGGCCGGGCCGTCGACGTGGCCGAAGTCGAAGAGGCCCTGCCCGACGACGGTGTGCATCACCCCGCCCTCGACGTACCGGACGGCGCTGGTCTCGCTGTCGGCGACCCAGAGCCGGGCGCCGTCGGGCGAGACGGAGAGGCCGGAGGGCTGGGCCATCCAGACGTCCGGCAGCGGGCCGTCACGCAACGCCTCGACGGTGGTGCCGGCGTACACGCCGGCGGTCCGCTTGATCGGGTCGAACCACCAGAGCTGGTGGATGCCGGCCATCGCGACGACGACCCGGTCGTCGTACCAGGCGACGTCCCAGGGCGAGGAGAGGTCGACCGCACGGGCGTCGTGCGCGTGGTCGTCGACCGTCGAGCGCCACTGCCGCCCGGTGCCGGCCACCGTGACCACCTCGCCGGTGGCCAGCTTCACGCCGCGCAGCAGGTGGTTGACGGTGTCCGCGACCACCAGGTCGTACCCGGCCACCTCGGCGACGTGCGCGGGCAGCAGGCAGAGGCCCTGCGGCTCAGAGAAGGTGGCGGTCTCCGCCGGGCCGTCGGCGTGGCCGCGGGTGCCCGCTCCGATCCGGCGGAGCACCTTCTCACCGTCGGGAGCCAGCTCGACCAGGGAGTGCCGGGCCGAGTCGGAGACGAGCAGGTTGCCGCTGTCGAGCACCACGGCCTTGCCGGGAAAGCGCAGCGCGGTCTCCGGCTCGGCCGGCGGGACGTACGGGCCGTCGCCGCGGTGCAGGGTGCCCTTCGCCTCGTGCGTGGCGATCAGCTCGTCGATCAGTCGGGCCAGCCCCTCGGCGTGCCCCTCGCCGGCCATGGTGGCGACCACGTAGCCCTCGGGGTCGATCACCGACAGGGTCGGCCAGGCCTTTGCCGCGTACTGCTGCCACATGTCCAGCTCGGGGTCGTCGAGCACCGGGTGGTGCACCCCGTACCGCTCGACGGCGGCGGCCAGCGCGTCCGGGTCCTTCTCGTGCTCGAACTTGGGCGAGTGCACGCCGATGACCACGAGCACGTCGCCGTACCTGTCTTCCAGCGGGCGCAGCTCGTCGAGCACGTGCAGGCAGTTGATGCAGCAGAAGGTCCAGAAATCCAGCAGGACGATCTTTCCCCGCAGGTCGGCCAGGGTGACGGCCTTCCCGCCGGTGTTCAACCAGCCCCGGCCTCGCAGCTCCGGTGCCCGTACTCGTGCGCTCATGCCCTCAGTCTGCCGGACCGGCCGGCCCGATTCGGCAGGCACCCGGCGCGGGGAGGATCACACCCGGAACGCGTGGCGGCGGGGCCACGGCGCTCCGTGACCCCGCCGCTGCGGAGCTGCTACTTGCCGGCCGGCTTGAGGCAGAGCACCCGGTTGGTCCCGCCGCCCTGGAGCACCACGTGCGGCTGCGCCGGGTCGCCGCACTTCTCCTGGGCGTCGACCTTCGAGACGACCGTGAACGCGCCCTGCTCGCCGCAGTCGGCGGCCGCCACGCCGTCGCCGCCGGACTGCTTGACGCAGGAGCCCACCGCCGGGTCGAACCCGGCCGGCTTGGTGTTGTCGTCGTTGCCACCGATCTTGCCGAGCAGCACGAGCAGGCCGAGCGGGATGGCCAGGATCAGCACCGCGGCGATCAGTACGACGGCCAGCACCCGACCGTTGCGGACCTTCGGCGTGGGCGCCTCGGTCTGCTGCGGCGCGGGTTCCGGCTTGAACGCGTCGAACCGGCCCTGGTCCGGGTCGCCCGCCTGGCCCTGGGACCACGCCGGCGGCGCCGGTTGGGGCGGCGGTGGGAAGGCGGGCGGGAACCCGCCCGGGCCGGGCCCGGCGCCCGGCGCCCGGCCAGCACCCGGCCCACCGAACGCGTCCTGGTGTCCGCCGGGCCCACCGAACGGGTCTGGGTGTCCGCCGGGGCCGCCGAACGGGTCTGGCTGGGCGCCGGGCCCACCGAACGCGTCCTGGCGTCCGCCGGGGCCGCCGAATGGGTCTGGGTGTCCGCCGGGCCCACCGAATGGGTCTGGGTGTCCGCCGGGGCCGCCGAACGGATCCGGGTGCCCGTCGGGGCCGCCGAACGGGTTCGGCTGGCCGCCGGGGGCGGCGAACGGATCCGGGCGCCCGTCGGGGCCGGCGAACGGGTCGCCGGGGCGCTCGTCGCTTGCCGGGTGCACCCCGTTGACCGGCCGGTTGCTGCTGGCCGGGTCCACGAAGGACGGCACGCCGGGCGGGAACGGCGGCGGGCCGGCGGGCGAGGACGGTGCCGGCGGTCCGTCGGCGAAGGCGTTCGAAGCCGCGGAACGGTCCGGCTCGTCGAACCGGGGCTGCGGGGCCGGCCCGTCGAAGCGCGGGCCCGGCTCCGCGAAGCCGTTCGGGCCGTCCTGGCCGGGCGTGTCCTCCGGTTCGGGACGGGCGGGCCGGCCGTACACCCGGGGCTGCGGGGCCGATACGCCGGACGAGTGCAGGGGTTGGTCGGTCGGCGGCGTCACCCGGCTGGCCATCGGCACCGAGGCGCTGGCGGAGACGGCACCGGCCGCGCCGGACTCCGGGGAGGTACGCGGGCCGGGCACGACGGGCCCGTCGGGCTCCGCATCGGGCGTGCCCCAGCCGGGCTGCGCCGGTTCGTCGGCCGGGGCGAACTGCGCCGGCGGCGCGTAGTCGGCGGGCGGCGAGGCGGCCAGGGCGGCCCCCGGCACCCGCTGCTCCTGCTGCGGCAGCGGTACCGCGTTGGCGGGCGAGATGCCCGGGCCCGGGGCGGGCTGGTAAGTCGGTGGCTCTTCGGCCCGGGCCGGCTGCCAGCCGTTCGACGGCGACTCGTCCGGCGCGGCCTCGGCGGGCCGCCCCCACGCCTCACCCGGCGCCCACGGCTCGGCCTCCGGGATGGCGGCCCGCTCGGGCGTCCATTGTGCCTGGCTGTCCTGCGTGTCGCCCCACGACGGGGAGTCGGGGGCCGGGGCCGAGACGCTGGCGCGGGCCGCCCAGCCACCGGACTCCGGCCGGTCGCCGGGCATCGGGACGGCGGCCGAGCCCCGGCCTCCCTGCGCCGGGTCATCCGCCGGCCGGTCCTGGTCCCGGTGGTGGGGGGAGTCGCTCCACGCGGGGCGCTGCTCGTCCGGGGCGCCCCAGACGGGCGGCTGCGAGGCTTCGGCCTGCCCAGCAGCCCGGCCTGCGGCCCAGCCGCCGGAGCGGTCCGGGTCATCCTGGCCGGGCC
This sequence comes from Micromonospora sp. NPDC007271, assembly GCF_040634005.1. Taxonomy (NCBI): domain Bacteria; kingdom Bacillati; phylum Actinomycetota; class Actinomycetes; order Micromonosporales; family Micromonosporaceae; genus Micromonospora; species Micromonospora sp. NPDC007271. Next base: position 14,527 of record NZ_JBEYER010000052.1, on the reverse strand, counting down.
AGCCGCTGTCGGGCGGTGCCCCCGGTACGGACACCTTGGCCGCCGCGCGGGCCGCCGGCTCGGCCGGGGTCCAGGCCGGCGCCGGCGTCTCGCCCTGCTGGCCCCAGGAGGGCTGGCCGTCCTGCTGCGGCCCACCCCAGCCAGCGGACCGGTTCGGGTCGTCGGGCTGCTGACCCGCGGGAACGGCCCACGACTCGTGCGGCGTGGTGGCGGGCGCGGGGACCTGGGCGGCACCGCGGGTAGCCGACTCACCAGGCTGCGCCCAGGCGGGCTGCTCGCCGTGCCCGGCGACGGTCCCCCACGCGGGCGGGGCCGACTCGCCGGCGGCGTTCGACGGGGCGGCGGCCCACCCGGGAGGGCCCTGCTCACCGGACGGAGGCGGTGCGGCGGCCCAGGCGGGTGTGCCCTGCTCCGGCGCGCCCCAGGCCGGACCGGCCTGTTCTGGTGCGGCGGCCCAGCCGGGCTGGGGGGCAGCGCCCCACGCGTCCGGCTGGCCGGGCGGCGGCACCTGCGCGGAGGCTCGCCCGGCGGCGGGCTGGCCGCCCTGCTGCGCCCAGCCGGGGCGCTGGTCGTCGGGGTTGGCCCAGGCGGGGGCCGGCTGGGCGGGTGAACCGGCCGGCGGTGGCGGGGCCCAGCCGAGGTCGGCAGCCCCGGGGTACCCGTTGTTGTCCTGCTGGGCCGGGCGGTCGCCGTACGGCGCCGGTCCGCCGGCACCCGGCGACACCTCGCCCGGCTCCTGGCCAGGGCGGTGCGGGGCCTCGGACGTCATGGGTGCGCCTCCTCCATCACATGTCGGCCACCGATGCCGATCGGGACCGTCGGCCTGGTGCCGGCGTCGCCGGCGGGTACCGGCCGTGCGGGCTCCCCGCACCGTATCGGGTGGCCGCCGGGAGGCGCCCGGGGGAGCACCGGCCGTCACTCGCCGTCACCGGACGCCGTCGATCGGTTTTGCCGGCGCGATCGATCCCGGCGGGCGGGTGGCAACCGAAGCCCCACGGTACCGGGCGGCGCGGCGAGGTGGAATCCCGGTACCAATCGACGCGGAACGCCGAAGACCCGCCCGGTGCGACCGGGCGGGTCTTCGATCTGGAGGAGGTGAGGAAGGTCGGAGGGCGTCAGCTGAGGTGACGCTGGGCGATGGCGAGGAGCTCCTCGCGGACCGCGGGGGAGTTGGCGGAACGCAGCGCGTGCTCGATGGCGCGGGCCCGGCGGTTGGCGTCGCGGCGGTTGCGGATTCGCTCGATCATGCTCATCTGGGTCTCTCCTCCTGGCTATTCGGTTGTCAGCCCCTGGATGTCTCTATTGAACCTCATAACGCGGCTAACTTCCATCGATTATTAGGTGAGCTGAGCCACGTGCCTAAGGATCGTAGGTACGCGCCCTTCGCTGGCCGAAGATTTCGTCTCCCAACGGCAACGGCCGGTGTGCCGGGCGTTCACCCGTCGCACACCGGCCGTCGCCGGGAGTCGTGAACCGTCAGGTCCAGGCGAGCAGCGCCGCCTCCGGATCGGCCAGGAAGTCCCCGACATCGCGGAGGAACTTCGAGCCGAGCTCACCGTCGATGATCCGGTGGTCGAAGGAGAGGCCCAGGGTGGTCACCAGACGCGGCTTGACCTTGCCCTTGTGCACCCACGGCAGCTCCCGCACCGCGCCGAAGGCGAGGATCGCCGACTCGCCCGGGGGCAGGATCGGCGTACCGGTGTCGACGCCGAAGACGCCGACGTTGGTGATGGTCAGCGTGCCGCCGGACATGTCGGCCGGGGAGGTGCGGCCGGACTTGGCCGTCTGCACCAGTTCGGTCAGCGCGTCCGCCAGCTCGCGCAGCGAGAGCCGACCGGCGTCCTTGATGTTCGGCACGATCAGACCGCGCTCGGTGGCCGCCGCGATGCCCAGGTTGACGTAGTCCTTGACCACGATCTCGTCGCCGGCCCACGTCGAGTTGACCATCGGGTGGCGCTTGACCGCCAGCAGCACCGCCTTGGCGACGAGCAGCAACGGCGAGACCCGCACGTCGCGCCACTCACGCCGCCCACGGAGCCGGTCCAGGGCCTTCATCGCCCGGGTCACGTCGACGGTCAGGAACTCCGTCACGTGCGGGGCGGTGAACGCCGAGCGGGACATGTTCTCGGCGGTGAGCTTGCGTACCCCCTTGACGGGGATGCGCTGCTCGCGGTCCGCCCCGAAGCTCGCGGGCGCCGCGCCCGGTGCCGCGACCGTCAGCGGCTCGGCCGCCGGGGCCGAGGCCGCACGCTGTACGTCCTCCCGGGTGATCGAGCCCAGCGGGCCCGAGCCGGTCAGCGCGGTCAGGTCGACGCCGAGATCCTTGGCGAGCTTGCGGACCGGCGGCTTGGCCAGCACGAGCCCATCGGACCGGCCGGTGCCGTTCACCGCCGGCGCGGCCTGGGCCGGCACGGCCGGAGCCGCCGGAGCCGCCGACGCGGCCGGCCTCGGCACGCCCTGAGTCGGCACGGCCGGTGCGGCCTGGGCCGGGGTGGCCGACGCCTGCGCCGGGATGGCGCCCTTGCGCGGGCGACGCTTGGCCGCCGCGGTCCGCGGGCCGTAACCGACCAGCACGGCGGTACGCCCGCCCGGGGCGGGACCACCGATCAGGCCCGGCTCGACCATGCCCTCCTCGGGCGCGATCTCGACGGCGGCCAGTGCGGCCGCCGACGGGGTGGGCAGGCTCGTCGACTCCTCGATCGGGCCGGCGCCCGGGTCGGTGTCGATCGCGATGATCGGCGTGCCGACCTCGACGGTGGTGCCCTCCGGGTGGAAGATCGCCTGCACCTGGCCGGCCCACTTCGCCGGGATCTCGACCGCCGCCTTGGCGGTCTCCACCTCGACGATCGGCTGGTTCAGCTCGATGACGTCACCGACTTTGACCAGCCAGGCGAGGATCTCGCCCTCGGTCAGGCCCTCGCCCAGGTCGGGGAGGTTGAACTCCTTGATCCGCGACATGCGACTCACCAGCCGAAGGTGCGGTCGACGGCGTCGAGCACCCGGTCGAGGTCGGGCAGGTACTCCTCCTCCACCCGGGCGGCCGGGTAGGGGGTGTCGTAGCCGGTGACGCGCAGCACCGGGGACTCCAGGGAGTAGAAGCACTCCTCGGTGATCCGGGCCGCGATCTCCGACCCGAGGCCCAGGTTGCCCGGGGCCTCGTGGACGACCACGCAGCGGCCGGTGCGCCGCACCGACTCGTACGCGGCGGTCAGATCCAGCGGGGAGAGCGAGCGGAGGTCGATGACCTCCAGCTCCCGGCCGTCCTCGGCGGCGGCGGTGGCCGCGTCCAGGGCGGTCCGCACCATCGGGCCGTACGCCAGCACGGTGGCGTCGGTGCCCGGCCGGGCGACCCGGGCGGCGTGCAGCGGGTACGCCTCGGCGAGCGGAGCGTCCAGCTCGACCGGGCCCTTCTCCCAGTAGCGCCGCTTGGGCTCCAGGAACACGATCGGGTCGTCCGAGGCGATGGCCTGCTGGATCATCGAGTACGCGTCCTGCGGGTTCGCGCAGGTCACCACCTTCAGGCCGGCGGTGTGCGCGAAGTACGCCTCCGGCGACTCGGAGTGGTGCTCGACCGCGCCGATGCCGCCGCCGTACGGGATCCGGATGACCATCGGGATCCGGACCTTGCCCTGCGAGCGGTAGTGCATCTTCGCCACCTGCGACACGATCTGGTCGTACGCGGGGTAGACGAAGCCGTCGAACTGGATCTCGCAGACCGGCCGGAAGCCCCGGATGGCCAGGCCGACCGCGGTGCCGATGATGCCGGACTCGGCCAGCGGGGTGTCGATCACCCGCTGGTCGCCGAAGTCCTTCTGGAGGCCGTCGGTGATCCGGAACACGCCGCCGAGCTTGCCGACGTCCTCGCCCATGATGACGACCTTCGGGTCGTTCTCCAGGGCCTTGCGCAGACCGGTGTTGAGGGCCTTGCCGAGGGTGAGCGTCTCCGTGGCCATCAGTGCGCGCTCCCCTCGAACGAAGCCAGGTACGTGCTGAACTGCTCCCGCTGCTCGTCGAGCTCGGGCGACCCGTTCGGGTAGACGTGGTCGAACATGGTCACCGGCTCGGGGTCGGGCATGGCGAGCACCCGCTCGCGCAGGTGCACCGACTCGGCGCGGGCCTGCTCGTCGACCGCCGCGAAGAAGTCCGCGTCGGCGATCTGCTGCTTCTCCAGGAACGCCTTCATCCGGGCGATCGGGTCCTTGGCCTGCCAGGCCTCGACCTCGCTGGCGATCCGGTAACGGGTGGGGTCGTCGGAGGTGGTGTGCGCCCCCATCCGGTAGGTGTACGCCTCGATCAGGCTCGGGCCCTGGCCGTGCCGCGCGTTGTCCAGCGCGTGCCGGGTCACCGCGTACGACGCGAGCACGTCGTTGCCGTCCACCCGGACGCCCGGGAAGCCGAAGCCCCCCGCCCGCTTGTACAGCGGAACCCGGGTCTGCCGCTCCAGCGGCTCCGAGATCGCGTACTGGTTGTTCTGGCAGAAGAAGACCAGGGGAGCGTTGAAGACGCTGGCCCAGACGAACGACTCGTTGACGTCGCCCTGGCTGGTGGCGCCGTCACCGAAGAAGGCGATCACCGCCTCGCCGTCGTCGCCGCCGGTCTTGCCGTCCATCGTGACGCCCATGGCGTACCCGGCTGCGTGCAGGGTCTGCGCCCCGATGACGATCGTGTACATGTTGAACTTGAACTCGTTCGGGTCCCAGCCGCCCTGGTCGACGCCGCGGAACAGGCCGAGCGGCATGATCGGGTCGATGCCCCGGCAGTAGAGCACGCCGTGCTCGCGGTAGGTCGGGAAGGCCATGTCCTGCGGGCGCAGCGCCCGGCCGGCGCCGACCTGCGCCGCCTCCTGGCCCAGCAGGCTGGCCCAGAGGCCCAGCTCGCCCTGGCGCTGCAGCGCCGTGGCCTCGGCGTCGAGCTTCCGAACCAGCACGAGGTCGCGGTAGAGCCCGCGGTACTCCTCGTCGGTGAAGTCGACGCGGTACTCGGTCCCGTCCGGGCCGAGCGCGCTCTCGATCCGCTCGCCCTCGGGCGTGAGCAGCTGTACGAGTTCCGGCTCGCCTGTCACGGCGGCACGCCTGGAACGGGGTGCGGCCCGCCGGCCGCGGCTGGTGACCCCGGGGTCGCCCTTTGCCATCCGTCTCTCCCTGTCTGGTCTGCGCCGGCGCCGGGGGTGACCCGTGCCGCGCACATCATGCGCCGCCCGGCTCGAGCCGGGCTGGTCCTGGCGGCCGCGCCTAGCCCCGGTGAGGGTTGCCGCGCGGCGTGAGCCGGGTTCGTGGAGCAACCCGGCCCGGGAGCGCCGGCGCCGTTCCGCACCAGCCGCAGGATGCGCGGAGGTGGCGGCTGCGTTGCCGTCGTTGCCTGAATGATTGCAGAGGAGGTGAGAGGGCCCACAGTATGGCCTCCTCCCCCCGCCATGTTCCGTCTGGTTCGCGACGAATCACGGTTGTTGTCGCTTTGGTCGGCCCGGTGCGGCGGACAACTGGTGTGTCGACACGCTGTGGCGCCTGGTGAACTGAGAGTCACTGAGCCAAGCTGACTAGTGTCCGAAGATGTCGTTCATGCCCTGTTTGGGGCAGATATTCCGGTCGACCTTTTGTCTCGACATACGAGGAGTGTGTGCCGGTGTCCGAGCCAGCAGGAGGTCCGGGTGTGCCCTTCCTCGGCCGCCACCGGTCGGCAGCCCAGGGCGGCTACCGCCGGGTGATCGGGGCGCACCGGGCATCCGGCCTGGGCGGCCCGAGCCGCGGTTATCTCTTCACCGTCGCGCTGCTCGCCGGCACCGCGTCCATGCCGATCCTGGCCGCGATCAGCACCGGATCGGCCACCGTCGGCAGCAGCGCCCTTCCGGACACCAGCACCCCGTTCATCCCGACCCCGTCGGTCGGCCCGGTGGTGCTTCCCCTGCCCGAGGGGACCCAGCCCCCGGCCCTGCCCAGCCGGACACCCGTCGCCACCGGCCCGCCGTGGGCCGCGCCGGCGCTGGCGCCGGCCGTCCCGGTGCTGCCCGACGACCGGGACCTGAGCTCACACCGGCGGTCCCGGCCGGCCGCGCCGGCGCCCACCCCCGGCCGCACCAGCCCGACCGTCCGGCCGCGCCCGACCCGGGTCCCCACGCCCACGCCCTCACCGTCGGCTCCCGAATCGGCCACGCCGGACCCGTCACCGATCAGCACCGGCGAGCCGACCAGCACCTTCTCGGGTCCGGCGAGCGATCTGCCGGCCACCACCGGCCCGGTACCAGTCCCGAGCGGATCGACCGGCTCAACGCCGCCGACCGCCGGGCCGGGGGAGTCACCCGCAGCCACCCTCGGCCCCAGTGAGACCCCGGGCCCGAGCGGTTCGGCCCTCAGCGGCGCGGACCACCGACCGGGTACGCCGCGCCAGCGCCCGCGCGTCGGGCGGCCGGCTCCCGCGCCATCGCCGCACGTCCGGCCGCCGGCCGCGCCCGCAGTGCTGCCGTGCCCGTCGCCCCAGCCCGCGCCCATCGTCCCGGCCGGTGCCGAAGGTTCCCCGGCCCCGACAGCCCGGGCTGGCGCACCCGTAGGGTGAGGCGCGCTCAGCCCGGGATCGTCGGTGGGGTGCCCTCAGTCGGGTCACCCGATACGGCGGACTCAGCCCGGATCGCCCGGTGCGGCGGGTTCAGGCCGGGTCGTCGGTGAGGCGGTGCCGGTTGGCCTCGATCCAGGCGTCCAGCGCGGCCGGGTCGTCCGGGTCGACGCCGTCGGCCATGAGCTGGGCGACCGCCGCGGTGGCCGGGCTGCGCCGCTCGCCGGTGCTGTAGAGCCGGGCGAACTCGGGGACCATCTCCTCGATCGCCTCGTCCGTCCGGCGGGCCGCCGCGGCCGGCAGCCCTCGCTGGCGGGCCGCGTACGCCGTCCAGCCGCGGAGCACCCGCGGTAGCAGCGCGGCGTCGTCCATGTCCAGCACGGCCCGGCGGTGCACCCAGTCGAGCAGGAACAGCTCGGCCACCGTCGGGCTCCAGCGCATCGGGTCGGCGTCCGGGAAGCTCGCCGCGTGGTCGAGCAGCAGGCCCAGGCAGAAGTGCAGCGAAGCCAGGTCATCGTCGGCCACCGCGTGCAGGCCGAACCGGGCTGCCTCCGGCGAGCCGAGGAAGACCCGGACCAGCCGGGTCCGCTCCTCGTCGGTGGGTGGCGGAACGTACCGCGCCCCGGCGGCGGCCCGGCCGGGCAGGACGGCCAGTCGCGCGCCGACCAGCGCCCGGTCGGTGGCCAGCGAACCCTGGGCGGGCAGCTCACCGAGGTCGTCGGTGACCTCCAGGTGACGGCTCACCTCCGCGTACATCCGGGCCGGGTCCTCCGTCCGGAACCAGGTGAACTCGTCCTCCGTGCAGACCTCCCGGGCCTGCTCGACGATCCGTTCGGCCGGCCCGCCGACGAAGACGTCCTTGGCGATGCCGATGTTGTGGTCGACCAGGGCCACCACGGCGTGCTCCGGCCCGCCCTCGACGTCGTCGTAGGCGAAGGTGGCCAGGTAGGACGTCTGGTCGCCGTAGACGTCCCCGTACGCCCAGGTGCCGGTGAGGCGCACCCGCCCGAGCTGACCGGCCCAGGTGGGGGCGTACGCGCCGGGGCGTACCCGGGCAGCGCCCTCGGCCTCCGGAACCAGCGCGGCGAAGACGGCGCGGATGGTGGTCGCGGCGGCGCTGCGCCGGCGGGAGGTGGCGGCGAGGAAACCCGCCACGAACTCGCGGACGGCGGCCTCCCGGTCGGTCTCCGCGATGGCGTAGACACTGCCCAGCAGCGCGGCGCCGAGCATCTCCGCGTCCAGGGCGGTGTCGAGCCTCGTCACGTCGCGAGCGGCGTGCAGCACCGCCTCGTATGGGGTCTGTGGCGTGGCCATGCCCCGACCCTACGCCGCTCGGCCGGCCCGGGCACCGGTCAGCGCGCGCCGACCTCAGCGTGGGGCGGCCTCCCCCAGCGCCTCCCGGGCCTCGCCGTAGCGGGCCAGCACCGCCCAGACCGGATTCAACACGTAATTCTCGCCGACGCTGCCCACCGAGATCAGCAGCCGGCGTTCGGCCCGCTGCCGGGCACGGCGTGCCGCCCAGCGGATCACCGGCCGGGTCAGCGCCGCGACCAGCAGCCCGGCGAGCAGGCCGCCGAGGAGCAGCACGGTCGGCCAGGGCACCTCGCCCAGCCGCGGGTTGTCCAGCGCCGGCAGTCCCAGCGCGCGCAGCACGTAGCCGAGCACCAGCCAGCCCAGCCCGGCCGCCGCGGCGAGGGTGACCAGCCACTGGAGTCCGCCCGCCACCCGCCACCAGGCCGGTCGCCGCGCCAGGCCCAGGTCGGTGGCGGCCACCGCATGGTCCAGCGCGTCCGGCAGGTCGGTCAGGCGGGACCGGGCCGCCGCGGTCACCGCGGTCGGCCAGGGAGCCGGCAGGCCGGCCGCGGCACGGTCGGCCTGCGCCCGGATGGCCAGGTTGAGCGCCGAGCGCTGAGCGGCCGTGGGATCGGGTACGGAGGTCGCCGCGACCAGGCTCTCGGCCGGCGCCTCGGCGCCCCCGCCGGGCAGGTGCAACCGACGCAGCGGGTCCGGCCGGAGCCGGCGCAAGCCGCGGACCAGCGGCCAGCCGGTCGTGCCGCGGGCCCGGTGCCGGTACGCGGCCTCCACCGCCTCGGCCACCGCCGGCACCCCGGCCGCCCCGGCCAACGCCGTGGTGAGCTCCCCCGCCGACGCGTCGCCCGGTCCGGCGCGTACCGGCTCCGGCCCGACCAGCGGTGCCAGCCCGGCCACCACGGCGTCCACGTCGCCGGCCAGCCGGCGCAGGGCGGCCTGCCGTTCGGCGACCGTACGCTCCAACTCGGCGCGGAGCCCGTCCAGCCCGGCCGGGTCCACCGCCACGGTGGGCAGCAGCGGCACCCCGGCCAGGCCGTCGGCGTCGAGCAGCCGGCGCAGGTCGCCGAGGACCTTCGGCAGCTCCGCCGGGGGCAGCCGGTCGGCCTGGTTGAGCACCACCACCGTCACGTCCCGGTGCCGGTGGAACTCGCGCAGGTAGCTGGTGTGGATCACGCGGTCGGCGTACTTCTGCGGATCGACCACCCAGACGACCAGGTCGACCAGGCCGAGCAGCCGGTCCACCTCCAGCCGGTGGCTGTGCTGTACCGAGTCGAAGTCCGGCAGGTCCAGCAGGACCAGACCGTGCAGGGCCGACTCGTCGTCGGCGTCGAGCGCGCTCTCCCGGACGAACCGGTGCCGGGGCAGCACCCCGATCCAGTCGAGCAGCCCGGATGCGCCGTCCAGCGGCCCCCACACGCAGGCGTACGCCATCCCGGTGGTCGGCCGGCGGACGCCGACCGGCGAGAGGTCCAGCCGGGCCAGGGCGTTGAACAGGCTGGACTTGCCGCTGCCGGTCGCCCCGGCCAGGGCGACGACGGTGTGGTGACCGGAGAGGGCGAGCCGGGTGCCGGCCCGCTCGACCACGGTGTGCGCGGTGACCAGCTCGGCGTCGGGCACCTGCCCGTCCACCGCGGCGAGGAAGCGCTGGACCGCCCGCAGACGCGCGATCAGGGCGTCCGGGTCGACCCGCTGCTCGCCCCGGAACGCCTCCCGCATCCGATCGACGATGTTGCTCACCTCGGCCCGCCTCCGCTTGAAAGGAAGGGCCCCTTCTTAACGCCCGCGGTCGAGAAGGGAACCCTGCTCACCCCGCCCGGCGCGCGGCGGGCGGGGCATCGCCGGTCGGCAACCGGCGCGGTCACCGCGGGCCGCCCTGGTCGACGGCCGGCAGCACGGGGCCGTCCGTACGGGTCAGGCCGCTGCGGTGCCGGGCCTTCTCCACCTCGTTGGCGGCCCGGCGCAGCTCGCCCGTGGTCTCGGCGGCCGGGCGGGCCGACTCGGTGCGGGCGAGGAAGCGCGCCGCCTCCTCCGCCAGCAGTGTGCCGATCCGGTCGAGCAGGTCCTTCCGGGCCTTGTTCGCCAGGTTCCGGACCGCCTGGTCTCCGAAGATCGCCTGCAGGACCGCCTGCCCGGCGACCGCGGTGCCGGCGCCGGTGGCGACCTCCAGCCCGGTCGGGATGAACGCGGTGGAGGCGAAGACCGCGATCATCACCGCCAGCCCGGTGGCGTTGACCGCGTATGCGGCCGTGCGGGCCACGAACCGGCGGTCACCGCCCTCGACCCGGACCAGTTCCAGGACGCCGCGCTGCCAGTCACGGACCAGCCGTTCGGCGCGTTCGGGCAGGTCGTCCGAGGGATGAGCGAGCTCCGGCGCGAGCAGCTCCACCCCGGCCGGGTGTGCCTTCCACCCGGTGTACGCGTTCTCCGCCGCCTCGGCGGCCACCCCGCGCAACAGCGTCACGAGCTGCGACTCGATCGCCGTACGCAGCTCGGCGGCGGGAGCCGGACGCCCGGTGACCGCGGCGACCACCCGGTCGCGCAGCCGGCCGATCCGCGCCTCCAAGGTGCGGAAGAACTCGCCGGTGCCGACGAACTCCTGCCACCGGGCCAGCACCTCGCCGCGGAGCAGCCGGCCGTCCCTGAGCCCCTGGTCGACGGTCCGCTCCGCCCCCCGGTACGCCGCCCGTACCCGCTCGTCCAGCGCGTCGGCGGCGGCGACCTGCTCGTCGGCCGCGTCGGCCAGCCCGGTGACGGCGGGGTGCAGGGCGGCCAGTGCGCCGTCGAGGGTCTGCCGGACCACGGCGGAGCGGGCCTCGGCGTCCGCGGCGAGCCGGGCGAACCAGGCGCTGAGCGGGGCGGTGACCCGTTCGGGCAACAGCCCCTGCCCGTCGACCCAGGTCTCGGGCAGCACGAAGAGCGGGGCGGCGCCCAGATCCTGGGCGGCGAGCATCTCGGACAGGTGGGCGCTGATCTCGTCGGCCGCCTCCGGGGGCACCCGGTCCAGCACCATGGCGATCACCGTGCCCCGCGCCCGGGCGCCGCGCAGCAGCTCCCACGGAACGGCGTCGGCGTACCGGGCGGCGGTGGTGACGAAGAGCCAGAGATCGGCGGCGGCCAGCAGCTGCCCGGCGAGCGCCCGGTTGGCGTCGACCACCGAGTCGATGTCGGGTGCGTCGAGGAAGGCCAGCCCGGCCGGCAACGCCGGGGCGGTGACCAGGTGCAGGGTGCCAGGGTCGTCGCTCGGCTCGTTGGTCCGGGTGAGGCCGGGCAGCAGGTCGCCCTGGCGGAACCAGGCGGCGTCGGCCGGGTTGCAGACCAGCACCGGCGAGCGGGTGGTCGGGCGCAGCACGCCGGCGGCGCTCACTCGCGCCTGGACCAGGCTGTTGACCAGGGTCGACTTGCCCGCGCCCGTCGAGCCGCCGACCACGACCAGCAACGGGGCGTCGAGGCGGGTGAGCCGGGGCAGCAGGTAGTCGTCGAGCTGGTGGGAGAGGCCGGCGGCGGCGCGCCGGGCGGGCTCCGCCGAGGGCAGGGTCAGCGGGAACCGGGCCGCCCCGATCGCGGCCCGCAGGCCGGCGAGCGCAGCGGGCAGGCCCTGCGTGGGCAGGCCCTCGGCGGTGCCGGCGGGCAGGTCGGCCTCGGTGGTGCCGGCGGGCAGGTCGCCCTCGGCGGCGGGTCCGGTGCGGGCTGCGACGGCGGGCGCGCCGGGATGGGTGGCGGAATCGCCGTGCGTCGTCACGGCTAAAGCCTGCCCGACCGACGCAAGGGAAGACAACCAGACGGTAATAACGCCTCGGGTTGCGTCAGGTCGGCTCAACCTCGACTTGCGGTTTGCTCGGGGCGTGGCACTATTGAGTCAAGTTCACTCAACTTGTGGTGCGGTCGCTGCGGGCGACCCGCCGGGCAGGCCCGTTGACCTGCTCATCCGTTACGAAGCGAGGAAGCGAACATGGCACGTGCGGTCGGCATCGACCTCGGCACGACGAACTCCTGCGTCAGCGTTCTCGAGGGCGGTGAGCCCACCGTCATCGCCAACGCTGAGGGCTCGCGGACGACCCCCTCGATCGTCGCGTTCGCCCGCAACGGCGAGGTGCTCGTCGGTGAGGTCGCGAAGCGCCAGGCGGTGACCAACCCGGACCGGACCATCCGCTCGGTCAAGCGGGAGATCGGCACCAACTGGACCGTCGACATCGACGGCAAGAAGTACACCCCGCAGGAGATCTCGGCCCGCACGCTGATGAAGCTCAAGCGGGACGCCGAGGCGTACCTGGGTGAGCAGATCACCGACGCGGTGATCACCGTTCCCGCCTACTTCAACGACGGCCAGCGCCAGGCCACCAAGGAGGCCGGTGAGATCGCCGGCTTCAACGTGCTGCGGATCGTCAACGAGCCGACCGCGGCCGCCCTGGCGTACGGCCTCGACAAGGGCTCCAAGGAGCAGACCGTCCTGGTCTTCGACCTGGGTGGCGGCACCTTCGACGTCTCGCTGCTGGAGCTGGCCGAGGGCGTCATCGAGGTCAAGTCCACCAGCGGTGACAACCACCTCGGTGGTGACGACTGGGACCAGCGGATCATCGACCACCTGGTGAAGACCTTCCGCGGCGAGCACGGCATCGACCTGGCGCAGGACAAGATGGCCATGCAGCGGCTCAAGGAGGCGGCCGAGAAGGCCAAGATCGAGCTGTCCGCCGCCACCACCACCAACATCAACCTGCCGTACATCACCGCCGGCTCGGCGGGCCCGCTGCACCTCGACGTGACCCTGAGCCGCGCCGAGTTCCAGCGCATGACGCAGGACCTGCTGGACCGCTGCAAGGTCCCGTTCGAGCAGGCCGTGAAGGACGCCGGGATCAAGATCTCCGACGTCGACCACGTCATCCTGGTCGGTGGCTCGACCCGGATGCCGGCCGTGACCGACCTGGTCAAGCAGCTCACCGGCAAGGAGCCCAACAAGGGCGTGAACCCGGACGAGGTCGTGGCCGTCGGCGCCGCCCTGCAGGCCGGCGTGCTCAAGGGCGAGGTCAAGGACGTCCTGCTGCTCGACGTGACCCCGCTGAGCCTGGGCATCGAGACCAAGGGCGGCATCTTCACCAAGCTCATCGAGCGCAACACCACCATCCCGACCAAGCGCTCCGAGGTCTTCACCACGGCGGACGACAACCAGCCGTCGGTGCTGATCCAGGTGTTCCAGGGCGAGCGGGAGATCGCGGCCTACAACAAGAAGCTCGGCACCTTCGAGCTGACCGGCCTCCCGCCGGCGCCGCGCGGCGTGCCGCAGATCGAGGTCACCTTCGACATCGACGCCAACGGCATCGTCAACGTGCACGCCAAGGACCTGGGCACCGGCAAGGAACAGAAGATGACGATCACCGGCGGCTCGTCGCTGCCGAAGGACGACATCGAGCGGATGCGCCGGGACGCCGAGGAGCACGCCGAGGAGGACAAGCGCCGCCGCGACGAGGCGGAGACCCGCAACCTGGCCGAGGCGCTCCAGTGGCAGACCGAGAAGTTCCTCGCCGAGAGCGGCGACAAGCTGCCCAGCGAGAACCGCGACCAGCTCAACGAGGCCCTCGGCGAGCTGCGCAGCGCGCTCGGCGGCCAGGACATCGACAAGATCAAGGCCGCGCACGAGAAGCTGGCCCAGGTCTCCCAGCAGGCCGGTTCGCTGCTCTACTCGCAGCAGCAGGGCGAGCAGGCCGCGCCGGGCGCGGCCGGGCCGGGGGCGGAGGCGACCGGTGGCAAGCCGGCCGGCGGCGCCGACGACGTGGTCGACGCGGAGATCGTGGACGAGGACAAGAAGTGACGCGCTGTCCCGGACACGTACGCACGGCGGAAGGATGAGGTAACCGCATGACGGAGAAGCCAGGAGCAGCCGACCCGGATGCCACCGAGTCGGCGCCGGGTGGCTCCGCGAACGCCGGGCAGGGTGCCGGCGAGGAGCCGCGGGTCGTCATCCGTGACAAGCGCAAGATCGGCAAGACCGGGGATCGCACCGCGGCCACCGCCGCGGCCGCCGATGCCGCAGCCGACGCGCCGGCCGAGGGGCTGGTCGAGGAGACCGAGGTCGTGGTCGACGAGATCGAGACCGAGGCCCCCGTCTCCGGCCCGCCGGTGGTCGACGCGCCGGCCGAGCCGACCGAGGAGGCGGCCCAGCCGAGCGCGCCGCTCGGCGCCGAGCTGGAGGCGGTCCGGGCCGAGCTGGACGAGCGGACGCGGGACCTGCAGCGGGTGACGGCGGAGTACGCCAACTACCGCAAGCGGGTCGACCGCGACCGTGCCCTGGTCCAGGAGCAGGCGACCGGCGGCGTGCTGACCGCGCTGCTGCCGATCCTCGACGACCTGGACCGGGCCCGCGAGCACGGCGACCTGGTGGGCGGGTTCGGCTCGGTGGCCGAGCAGCTCGTCGCCACGCTGGGCAAGTTCGGCCTGACCGCGTTCGGCGAGCAGGGCGACCCGTTCGACCCGACCCTGCACGAGGCGGTGGCCCACCAGACCTCCGCCGACGTCACCGAACCGACCTGCGTGCAGGTCATGCGCCGGGGTTACCAGCTCGGCGAACGGCTGCTGCGGCCGGCCATGGTCGCGGTCGCCGACCCGGAGTAGTGCCGACCCGTGGCGAAGGCGTGTACGGCGTAGGCGAGCGAGGAGGCCACGGCCGCCCCGATCACGC